>CAZMNG010000128.1:0-8205 GCA_964567505.1 uncultured Chthoniobacterales bacterium | reverse complement strand
GATGTCATTCGCCAAGTCGCACCGAGCCTCGCCACCGTTCTGATCGCGGGCGAAAGCGGCACGGGCAAAGAATTGATCGCGCACGCGATTCACAATCTCAGCAACCGGAACAAGACCCGATTCATTGCGTTCAACTGTGCAGCATTCGCACCGCAACTGATTGAAAGTGAACTCTTCGGCCATGAGCGCGGCGCGTTCACCGGCGCGATGGAACGCCGGATTGGCCGGTTTGAACAGGCCGCCGGCGGCACGCTCTTCCTCGACGAGATCGGGGAAATCGATTCGAACATTCAGGTCAAACTCTTGCGAGCGCTTGATCCTGGAGTTTTCGAGCGGGTCGGCGGGAACCAAAGCATCCGCGCAGACGTGCGTTTGGTGGCGGCAACGAATCGGGACCTGGCCTTGCTCGTGCGCGACGGCAAATTCCGGGAGGACCTTTATTACCGCTTGAATGTTGTTCAAATCCGTATTCCGCCGCTCCGTGAACGGAAAGAGGATATCCCGCTGCTTGCAAATGCGTTTCTAAAGGAAATTTCTGAACGGGACGGCAAAGCGTTCCGGCCATTGTCTTCGGACGCCATGGATGCCCTTTTACGGTACGATTGGCCCGGGAACGTCCGCGAGTTGAAAGGCGCCATTGATTCTGGTGTGACGCTCGCAACAGGAAACCAGATTACGGTCCGCGACCTTCCAATGACCGTCCGCGGGGGTTCAGCCCTGAGCCTTGCGCGTGAATCCGGGGACCAGGACCTCGTCAATATTCACGATAACGAAATCCGTCTGATTAAGCGTGCGCTGGACGAAACCGGTGGAAAGCGCTCGGAAGCGGCAAAAAAGCTGGGGATCAGCCGGCGGACGTTGCACAGGCGGTTGAAAGAGCTTCATCTCCCGGAGTAGTCCGGCGCGTTTCGATTTCTTCTCACAACGCGCAGTCACCTGTGTACCGATGAAGCTCCATGCTCCGCATCACGGTGCTGCATTCCTCGAGCGCTTCCGCCATCGATTGATGCCGGTTCGTAACTTCGAGTACCTGAATGACGGCATCCAGGTTGAGTTGCATCAACTTTCCGGTCTCACGCGCAATTCTGAGATTTTCATTCAAACTGGCAACGGCTTCGCGCAGACTCGGGAATGGCCGCCGGCAGTCCCCTTTCCGGAAGCATTCAACAAACACGTCCAGCATCTGGCTGAACCCTGCCTCGAGTCGGCTCAAATCCGGACGCAACAAAACTTCGATCGGTTCGGGAAACACGTACCGGTTGGAAACGAGCGTCGAACATTGCAAGACCAAAGCCTGGGAAACTTTGATCAACTGGTCGACCTTGACTTTCTCCTCGCCAGAAAAACGCCGGATTGGAATCTGATGAGCCGCCTGTTGCGCTTGCACCGGAAGGATCGCTAACGCCGTCCGAATTTTCTCAACATGTCGATCCCGATTGAGGAGTTTCTTGAGCTGCTCGTAAAACTTTAATAGATCGTCTCTAAACACTTCTTGCGGGAGTACCGGCCAGATCAACCTTCCGACGAGAGCGGAAATCAGCATCCCAGTCGCCAGACCGAGGAACGAATTGATAATCGAAATGGATGGCACCGGCACCTGTGGGTTAAGACCCACAAATACGCTCACTCCGTATATCGCCATGAGCGACCAGAAACTGATTCCGGCCAGGCGGGCAGTGCAAAAGCCCAAAGCGAACACGATCACGAACAATACGACATTCATGGCGGCGTAGTCCGCCAAATACGGAACGAGCAACAGAAGCAGAATAACGACCGGGATAAACAGCAGGGACGCCCAAAACATCCGCTGAAATATTCTCAGGTCCCCGTGTCCCCCCGCTTGCAAGAACGGCCGGCTCAAAATCGTGAATGCCCACGCCGCCAACGGGATAATGCTGGGTCCGGGAGGATTGTACGATTGAACCAGCACGAGGCCGATCACCGTTGCCAGGCCCCCTTTTATCCCGTTCTTGACCCAGAACCAGTCAATGGTTGGGAGATGGTCCCAAATCATGTTGTGCTCTGGCAAACTGTGTCGATGTCTCGGCAAGCCCGCCATCGTGTCGCGGATGTTTGCCAGGTTATCGCACACTCTGCGCAGCGCGGCATAGTGTGCCAGAAACGCGCTGCCAACCTCCAAAGGCAATAAAAAAAACAGTCTCTCCGGTCCGCTCCGCAACTGGACAATTTTCTCCTCCAGAGCTGCGAGACGTTCTTTAAGCTGGCTGGGCGGAAGGCTCTCGTGATCGAGCCGCGGCTTTGATAAAACGGAAAATTCTTCCGCGATTGCGGCATCCAGGCGTTCCAATTCCTCTCGTACGCGCCCCAGAATGGGCGTCTCGATCTCCCGGCGACGTTCCAAATCGGCTGCGGACTGGAACAGGTCTGTCAACGAGACGACGAATGCATTATAATTTGCGACGCGCGCCCGAAAATACGTGCTTTCACGCGCACCGACCTGCAATAAGTTCCGCACCGCAGCGAGCTGGGAACCGAACGTGGCACGGATGCGATCGACGTCAACGGGAAATTCCCGCTCGTGGATGTACGCATCTTCCTCCAGCGCAAGAAGTTTCCCTGCGGTCTCCAGGGCAGATCGGCCCGCCTCAAAAAATTCTTCTCGCGCATATCTCGGCCAAACAACTGTTGTCACAATCAACGCGGTGAGCGCGCCGATCAGGGTTTCCAATGTTCGATTCAGACCGGTTTGCCAGATTTCATCCGGCGCCGGCACCCCATAAGTCGAAACGGCGATCAGCGTCAAACCAATCAGATAATAGGCGTAAGGAGTCTGGCTCGCCGGGTATTGACCGAACTTATAGGTTGCCAGCCCGACTATAACAAACATGCCGGTTAAAAGCAGCACCGGTGACGTGTCATAGGTGCCGACCAACCAGATGCCCAGGAGCGCCCCCACCAGCGTACCCACAACCCGCATAATCACTTTGACGCTGATGGCACCGACGTGCTGCGAGCTCATCATCACCAACACCGTGAGTACCGACCAGTTCGGGTGTTCCAATCGCAGGACCAACGCCGCATAGAGCGCCGCTAATGATGCCAGCCCCATTTTGAGGCCGTATCGAACTCTCAGGTCGCGAAACAGACTCTCAAGCGGCCATTCGAATTTCGCAGAAATACGGCCTGCTTCGGTGCGAGCGATCATACCCGGCGCCAGATTAGCCGGTAGTGCAAAGCACCGTCAAACTCCGACCCGACCAAACCGTTGAGGCTTGCCACAAATTCTGATAATTTCCACTCCGTGTCCGAATTATTGAGTGTTTTCGGAGTCGCGCGCCAGCCGGAATTCGATTTCCTCGGACTCTTCATTCCCTGGATTTTTGTCGTATCGGTTGCAGGATTTTTGACGGCCTGGTTGCTGATGGCGATCCTGGAACGAACCGATGTATCCCGTCATATCTGGCATCTGCCTCTTTTTTTCCTCGCGCTTGTGGTTTTATTCACCAGCATCTTCGGTTTCGTTCTCTTTCCATGAAGGCCCGCATTTTCAATTATCTGGTGACCATCGTTCTCATTTGCGTCGCCGCCTGGGCCGGCTGGCAGCTTTACGAACGCTACACGAACTATCCCTGGACACGCGATTCGCAGGTCCGGGCCAATATCGTCGGCATTGCGCCGCGGGTTTCCGGTCCGATTGTCCGCATCGCTGTCATCGACAATCAGCAGGTGAAAATCGGCGATTTATTGTTCGAAATCGATCCCACGGATTTTTCAGCGCAGCTTAGCGTTGCCTCCGGACAAGTTCTGGATGCCGAAGCAACGCTGAAACAGCGACAACAGGATCTCGATCGGCAATCCAACCTTTACAAAAATCACGTCGTCGCCGAACAGGATTTCCAGAATGCCCAGGACAATTTCAATGCGGCTCAGGCTCAACTGATCTCCTCAAAAGCGAATCTGGAACTCGCGCGACTGAATCTCAGCTACACGAAGGTGTTTGCCCCTGTGAACGGGTATGTGACCAATATGAACACGAGCGAAGGCACCTATGTTTCTGCCGGCAAGCAATTGTTGGCGCTGGTGGACGGCAGTTCATTCTGGATCGCAGCATATTTCAAAGAGACGCAGCTGCCGCATATCCGGATCGGCCAGGAAGCCGATCTGAACCTCATGGGATACAATCACCCGTTTGTAGGCATTGTCCGAAGCATCGGTTGGGGAGTCTTTGTTGAGGATGGATCCGGCAGCGATGCAACCGGGTTGTTGCCTTCGATCAGCCAAACCGTCGACTGGGTTCGTCTGCCTCAGCGGTTTCCGGTCCGCATCGAGCCGGTCGGGGTTCCACCCGTACAACTCCGGATTGGACAAACCGTCTCCGTCTCCCTCACTCGGGCGGTTGAACAAGCCGAACACCCTCCTGAACCGCAGCGGTAGTCGCACCCCATCATACGCTGGTAGCCTAATCGAACCTCGATGGCAGCTGGAACCCGCGCTGAAATTGGGCGGCAGGCATAGCGCGTTTGCCTTCAAGCTGCACCTCCAACGGCAATAGTCCGCCCTGACCGCAGGCAACCTGGATTCCGCGGTCTCTGATTCCGATGACGCGCCCGGGGTCTCCGGACAACCGATGGACTGGGAGCGCTCGGTGGATCTTGAGTCTCTTGACGGTTTCATGTGAGTCGCGCACGAGCGTGTAAGCGCCGGGCCACGGGTTCATCGCGCGAATCAGCCGGTCGAGATACCAGCAATCCATTGACCAATTGATCCGGCCTGAATCGCGATCGAGTTTGGAAGCGTAGGTGGCTTCGGATTCGTCTTGCGGGATTCTGGGCGCGCTGTTTGAGAGAATCCGTTCAATCGCCGCGCCAAGTGCCTTCGGGCCAAGTGTCGCCAGTCGCGCGTGCAACGAGCCACCGGTCTCGCGACGGCGGACCGGTATTGATTCCCTCAGGAGGATGTCCCCGGTATCGAGGCCCTCAGCCATATACATTACGGTTAATCCTGTCTCTCGATCCCCTGCCAGAATGGAGGCCTGGATCGGGGCGGCGCCACGGTGCTTTGGCAGGATCGAGGCATGCAGGTTGAGAGACGCCATTGTCGGCATATCGAGCAGGCGTTTCGGCAGAATCTGCCCATAAGCCATGACAACAATGAGATCCGGGGCGAACTCAGCGATTCGATCCAGTGCTTCCGGTCTGCGGACCTTGACCGGTTGAAGGACCGGTAGCCCCAGCTCTGAGGCCAGCCTTTTCGGAACCGGCTCGGATAATGTCTGTGAGCGGCCCGCCGGTTTGTCGGGCTGCGTCACAACCGCGACCAGCTCAACCGTTGGAGAACTGGCCAGCCACCGCAAGGCTGGTAACCCGATCTCGCCGCTTCCCATGAATACGACGCAAGGTTTGTTCTTCATCCATACCAACGACAGCTGAGACAGCCGCCTGATCAAGCGGTAAACGGCATCACGGAATCGTGCATACTCCAAATCGCGGCAAGAATATCCTGCAGAACTTTTACAGGCGGTTGAAGCGCGTCAATATCGGTGACAATCCCGGCGTAGTACTGCAAGACCGGCTTAGTTTCCGATTCGTACGTAGCAAGGCGTTTCCGGATGACTTCTTCGTTGGCGTCGTCCAACCGGTTGTCTTTGATTGCCCGTTTGCGGAGCCGGCGAATGAGTTCCTCCCGTTTTGGACAAGAGAGATGAAACACCTGCTTCACGTCGATCAAGTCTTCCATCAGCTTTGCCTGATTGACGTTTCTCGGGATACCATCCAATACGAGCGCATCGATATCCGGTTTATATTCGGCATCGAGCACTTGAGAGTCGATTTTGGTTCGCCAGAGTTCAACTGTGAGGTCGTCCGGCACAAGCAGCCCCTGGCTCGAGAACTCAATAAACTTTTTCCCCAACGGGGTTCGCAGATCGAGCGAGCGAAAGGCTTCGCCACATGCACAGTGAAAAAACCTCGGGACGGTCCCAAGGACTTTGCCCTGTGTGCCTTTGCCGCTGCCGGGGGCGCCCATGACGAGAAATGTAATATAGCGATTCATGCGGAGGGGGTTGTGGAAAGTGGAAGGAACAGGTTCAGCGGTGTCGGCGTTTTGGTTTCGTGTGATAGACCAGCTGGGACCATGGATCAGTCGTGGCACCCGGAAACTCCCGAGGAACCCTGCGAAACGCAAGAATTATTTTGCGGAGTCCGCGACCGGATAACTGGTCGGTTGTCTCACACCCGCAGCTGACCGAACGTGTGTGAATACGCAAATTGCGCGCAATGTCGTTGGCATCGCTTCAAGATTAAGTTTTAATGGACCGGTGTTCAGTTTGACGGTCCTCGGGAGCGGTAGCAAAGGTAACTGTTCATTGGTCGCTACCAGCCAGTGCAGGTTGCTTTTGGACGCCGGATTTAGCGCGCGCCAGATTGTGCAGCGGCTCGCATCGATCGGCGTGGATCCGCAGAGTCTGGACGGAATCCTGATCACGCACGAACACAGCGATCATGTGTCCGGCCTGAACACGTTTTGCAGACGATTTGGCGTGCCGATCTTTGCAAATCCGTTGACCGCAGAAACGCTTGGCCACGGAGTTTTGGACGATTGGGCGAGCTGGAACCTTTTTGCGACCGGATCGGTTTTTTCAATCAAGGACATCGAGGTTCAGAGTTTTTATGTGCCTCATGACGCGGTTGATCCGGCGGCTTTCGTGTTCACCGCCGATGAAGGGTCAATCGGTTTTCTGACCGATCTTGGGTATGCGCCGAAGCTTGCGCTGGAGCGGGTCCGGCATGTCGATATGCTGGTCGTGGAGACCAACCACGACGAACGAATGCTCCAGGAGGATAGCAAACGTCCCTGGTCAGTAAAACAGCGGATCCTCTCCAGGCATGGCCACCTTTCAAACGAAGCCGCGGCGAAACTGGTCGCATCGATCGCAGGCGACCGGTTGCGGCGCGTTGTCCTTGGACATTTGAGTCGGGATTGCAATCGTCCGGAGCTCGCCCTCGAGGCGATGCAGCGCGCCGGTATCACCGGAATCGATCTGCATTGTGCCGACCAGCACACGGTCAGCCCGGGATTCACCGTCTTGCCCGCAACGCAGTCAACGGTGCGCGAGCAGGTAAATCCAGTTCGCACCCAGGGCCGCTGCAACGAGCATGCCCAGCATCCGTTTGACCTTGGCTGGCAGGCTGGCTAACCGCGGCCGCGGCAGCCGGAAAAGCAAAACGGCCGCCGCGTAGAGATTGATGACAAAGGACAAACCGTAACAAACGACCATCAACGGATTCTGCTGGATCGCACCGAGCAGATCCCCATGCACGAGAGCGATTGCGCTACGTGTTGCTCCGCAGGTCGGGCAAGGCAACCCGGTTAATCGTCGAAACAAGCATCCCGGCCAGGGCAACCCAAGGCTTAGCCAGGCAAAGCAGCTTGCAGCGAATCCCGACGAAACCGTCAGAAAAAGAAATTCAAAATCGGTTTCCTTCGGAGCCAGTGGCCGGAAGGTGAGACCGATCCTCCGGTTAAGTGCTTGCGTGTCCATGTGCGGCAACAATGACCGCGATCAGGGCGACGTATGCAGCAAACACAATCGCACAGCACAGCACGATTGGCAGCAAAACGCCGATTGCTGCACGCCAAGGCTCCGTTTTATGCACCTTTGAGAGGCCGACGATCATCGATACCAGGCTCCAGATTCCGCCGACGCTGCTGCCCACGAATGGTACCACCGCAAATACGTACGCGCCGGAACAATAGGCAACGACGCGATAGGTGGCTTCGTAGCCTTTGGAGGTCCCTTTAAAGAGCGATAGACAAAGATGGATCAACCCCGCGTTGAGGAAGATCGACGCGATCCCGATCGGGATCATCAACACAACCATAATAGCGGTGAATACAGGTCCGAGCCCCATCGCCATGTGCGTCGCAGTTTCGTCCTCGGAGGAAGCTCCCAGCGCCGCGAGATTCATCAGTCCGGAGGTCAAAAATGAATACGCAAATGTCGGAACAGCCAATATCAGCCACATCACGGTATTAAAACCGAGCGGCGCACCGAAGCCGCCGCTGGTTTTCATCACAGGAAAACTAATACCCGGGCGCAACAGGACCTCTTTCCAGGTTTCAACGAGCGCCTTCCAAAAGCCCAACTCGTTCCGATGCTCCCACGAAGGCCCATCTTCAATCGGCGGTGTGAATGTCGTCAGCGGCTGCGAACTCATCGAAGGGGGACCAGACGGCGCCGACGAT
>CAZMNG010000127.1:0-8235 GCA_964567505.1 uncultured Chthoniobacterales bacterium | reverse complement strand
GTCGAAGCAATGCGGCGCGGGGCTTTTGACTATCTTCCGAAGCCATGCACGCCGGATCAGGTCCGGCAGCTGCTCGTTCGAATTGAAAGAACGCGACGCCTCGAAAACCGGGTGGTGGAGCTTGAATCACAGCTTAATTCCGAGTCGCCTGAGCTGGATTTGACAACCGGTTCCCCCACCATGCAGGCAGTTATCGATGTTGCGTTCAAGGCAGCCAATAGCGATGCGACAGTTCTGATTCTAGGGGGAAGCGGCACAGGCAAGAGCGTCCTGGCGAGAGGAATGCATTCCCGGAGCCCGAGACGAAACAGCGCATTTGTGACTGTGAGTTGCCCGAGTCTTTCCCGAGAACTTTTGGAGAGTGAATTGTTTGGGCACGTCAAAGGTGCATTTACCGGGGCGCTGTCAGATACGCTGGGCAAGGTTGCTGCGGCCGAAAGCGGGACGCTGTTCCTGGACGAAATTGGCGATTTGCCTTTTGAGATTCAGTCCAAATTGCTGCGTCTTCTGCAGGAGCGCGAATACGAGCGGGTGGGCGAAGCGAAACCTCGCCGAGCAAATGTGCGTGTGATCTCAGCGACAAATCGCGATTTGCAGGAAGCCGTTCGTGAAGGACGTTTCCGGGAAGATCTTTATTACCGGTTGAATGTTATTTCTCTGCGCCTGCCGCCACTGCGCGATCGCTTGCAGGATCTTGAACGGATTGCAAATCGACATCTCGATTTCTTTGCGCAGAGGGCTGGAAAGACATTTCGCGGATTTTCAGCGGAAGCGCTCCAAGCGATGCGATCGTACAGTTGGCCGGGAAATCTGCGGGAACTGCGTAACCTCATAGAACGTGCAGTGATCCTGGCGAGCGGAGATGAGATTGGGACGGAAGATCTCGCCGAGATCGTCCAGGAGCCGTCGGAGTATCGGGTCGGTGGGAATGTGACTCTCGAAGAACTTGAAAACGAGCATATGCGCCGAGTCATTGCGAACTCGCGCACGATCGACGAGGCGGCTGCAGTTCTTGGAGTGGATCCCGCGACGCTGTATCGGCGGAAGAAGAAGCTGTAATATTGCCCGCACGGGCACAGTCACACAATCTCGACGGGACACTTCGGGAGCGCCTGGAGAAAGCTTTTGCCGTACCCTTTGCTCAAAATCCTGTTGTCTAGAATGACAATGATGCCTTGATCGGATTTGGTCCGGATCAGGCGGCCGACCCCCTGGCGCAGTTTCAGGATGGCTTCCGGAAGTGAGTATTCTGCGAACGGATCACCGCCGTTGGATTCGATGAATTCGAGTTTGGCCTCGATCAGGGGGGTGTCCGGAACCGCAAATGGAAGTCGTGTAATGATCACGTTGGAGAGCGCTTCGCCGGGTACATCGACACCGGTCCAGAAACTGTCGGTCCCGAACAGAACACCGTCTCCGGCTCTTTTGAATTTCTCCAGCATCCGGCTTCGCGAGGAACCTTGTCCCTGGACCATAAACGTATATTCCCGATCCAGTTTCGCCTCCATCCGTTGGGCCATACTGGTCATTGACTTGTAGCTAGTGAACAGGACGAACGCTCGGCCGTGTGTTTTGCTTAAAAAGTGTTCGATCCACTTTTCAAGCTCGTTTTCGTAACTGGAATCCCGTGGGTCGGGCATCTTCTTTGGCACGTAGAGGCGCATTTGACGTTCGTAGTCGAACGGGCTCCCGATCTGGAGGGCATCGACGTCGAACGCGCCGACGCGGTTTCTGAAATAGGCAAGGTCGTCTTGTCCGACGGAAAGCGTCGCACTCGTCAGCACGCAGGTGCGATCTTCCGCGAAAAGCAACCGATTGAGAACGGAGGAGATGTCGACCGGCGCGGCGTTCAACGTGATGTTTTGCGCTGTCTTGCCCGTTCGCTCAACCCAGTAGACATGATGCTCGGGGATCTGTTGCAAGAAGTCGATGACACCCCGCCTCGCCTCGCGGATTCGCCGCCCCAGATCCTGGAGCTCGGATTTAAGTTTGTCGTCGTCGATTCCCTTGACGACGGCAACCACCGCGGCTTGAACCCGCGTGAGAGGCAGACTCAAATTGTCCGGCACCAGTTCCGGCCGGCGCACGCGGCATTCCCGGCCTTTGCGGAAGTCAGACGCCTCTTCTACGGACTGAAAAAAACGGTCGACAATCTCGATGGATTCGGACGTTTCCCGAATCGCTTCCTGAGCTCGGAGAACTGTAAACAGCCCCTTTTGCGATTTAGGGTTGTAGAGGCGTTGGAGCGCCTGTCTGAGTCCGTACTGCGAAACTCCGATTCCGATCTCCCGTGCGGCAACAGACTCGACGGTGTGGGCTTCATCCAGAATCACAAAATCATTCGGGAAAAGGTATCCGGAGCCTCTGGTTTCCGTGTCCGCAAGTTTTTCGAGGACCAGAAAAAACAGGGTGTGATTTACGACGATCAGGTCGGCCGTCAGCAGCTTTTTGCGGGCTTCCTGGTAAAAGCAGCGGTTGTTCGCACCGCAGCTTTTTGGGGTGCAGATGTGCGCCTCGCTGCAGACCTGTGTCCAAACGGAAAGCTCCGGTGCGAGGTCCAGGTCGCTCAGAGTTCCTTCGGTGGTTTTCTGGCTCCAGTCCTTGATTCTTAAGAGCTCCTGTTGCTCGGAACTGGAAAACAGGTCGTTTTGCAATTGGAGAGCGCGTTCGAGTCGGTTGGGACAAAGGTAATTTTGTCGCCCTTTGAGGAGAGCAGCTTCGAACGGTTGATCAATCAATGCACGAACGATCGGGATATCCTTTTGCAGGAGTTGCTCCTGGAGGTTGATGGTGTGCGTGGAAATGATTGCTTTGCGTTTGTGTTCGAGGGCGAAAAGAACCGCCGGGACAAGGTACGCGAGCGATTTGCCGACGCCTGTTCCGGCTTCAACCACAAGATGCCGGCTTTCGTCCAGCGCACGGGCCACTGCTGCGGCAATTTGCTGTTGCTCAGGCCGGTACTCGAAATTTTTCGCGCCGGACAAGATCCCTTCTCGCCCGAACATATTATGAACGTTCTGGGAGAACTGCTGGTCGAAGTCTTTGCGAAAGGCGATCACCGTTGTTGTTTGTTCAAAGCCGTGCTACGGATCATTTACAAAAATAGAAGCTCATTACCATGAAGGGGCCCGCGAACCGGCGCAAGTGCATCTGAGGACGGAGCGTTCGTGTGGATGATGTGCGGCTTGCCCGATTCGTGAGCGTGCGACCTGGCCCGAGACCGCCAAAACAGAAAACGTCAATCCATTGCACCGATCGTGTTTCGAATATTTGATCGATATCTCATTAAGAATTTTCTGGTTCCGTTCTTGTATTCGCTCTTTGGGATGCTTGCGATCTGGCTCGTATACGATCTTGGGGAGCACGCGAACGATTTTCAGGAGGCGCACCTCGGGTTTAAGCAGATTGCCCGGTTCTATGTGGCTCAGTTTCCGTTTATTATCGTAAACCAGCTTCCATTGAGCGTTCTGCTGGGGTTGCTCTACGTGCTGACTCGGATGTCTCGTCGCAATGAGATCGTGTCGATGCTGAGTGCCGGGGTCAGCGTCCCGCGGCTTCTGCTGCCGCTTATTCTGATTGGATTCATTTTAGCCGGTGCGTGCACTGCCCTGAATTATGAGCTGGGCCCGAAGGGGCAATGGGCGAGCGCCTTCATGCTGGACGAAATCATTAAGGGGAAATCGAAAAATTCGCGCCTGGACGCGATTGTGTTCCCGAACCGGAGAGATTTCCGCATCTGGTTTATTCAGCTGCTGGACGCCGAGAACGAGCAACTCTGGAATGCGCAGGTGATCCAGCAGGACGGCAACGGGGTTATCCAGTCCAAGATTTACGGACAGACGGCAAGCTACGACGCTTCGCGGAAAGCATGGATCTTTTACAATGGGAAGGTCTCAAACGTCGACGCCGACGGCAACGTCACTAGTGAGGAATTCTTTACACGTAAGGAGATCGATGGATGGAGCGAGACGCCGTGGCGTCTTTCGAGTGCTTCGATGAAGGGGAAATACATGACGGTCCCGCAGCTGGAGCATTACCTGAAGGAGAACGCCGATTTTCCGGAGACCAATCTGGCCGAGTTCCAGACCCAGATGTGGTACCGGTGGGCGTTGCCCTGGAATGTGCTCGTGGTGGTTTTTGTGGCGGCCCCGCTCTGCGTCGCGTTTTCCCGCCGGGGCGCGCTTGGGGGGATTGCCGGGGGATTGTTCCTGTTTATTGGCTTGTTCTCGTGCAGCAACGTCTTTCTGGCGCTCGGGCAGGGCTCGCGAATATCGCCGCTGGTGGCTGCGTGGACGCCTGCGGCCGGTTTTCTTCTGATCGGACTGATCCTGCTCTACCGGCGCGCGACCAACCGGCCGATCCCGTTCACGGGCTAAATCAGACAAGCCAAAACATCCCGAGGGTCGTGTCTGCGCATTCGATCCGGCCGCCACTGGATCGAATGCGCAGGCACGACTCTGGGCGATCCGGACTTTGAGATTCTTTCTCCAGCATGTTGTCCGCTACGCGGTGCGTCACAAGACGCTCGCCGTGATCAATATCCTGAGCATTGCTCTCGGAGTCTCGGTTTATTTGGCTGTCCAGATTGCCAATCGAAGCGCGGCAGCCGGATTTCGAGCTGGAATTGATGTTGTCGCCGGCCGGGCAAATCTTGAAGTGCGCGGGACATTTGACGACAGGCTGTTCCCTGTGCTGCAACGAGTCCCCGGTGTGACGGCGGCGACGCCCTTAGTTGAACATCTTGTGACATTGCCGGGCTGGCCTGGCGAGTATCTGCACATACTTGGAGTTGATCCATTCACAAATTCGCCGTTTGAAAATTTCGAAGTCAGAAAATCGACGAGTGAACCGTTCGATGCAGACACCTGGTTTCGTAATCCGAGAGCGGTCGCGCTGGCAAAAAGCTTCGCGGCCTCGCACAAACTGGGTCCCGGCGATAAAATTCGCGTCAAATTCGGAGAAAAAGAACTCGATCTTGACGTTAGTTGTGTTCTCGGCGCGAAAGATGGCGACTCGCACTTTGCCGCAATGGATATTGGATGGGCTCAAGAGATCTTCGGTCTGCAGGGCAAACTAACGGGTGTATTGCTCCGGGTGAGCGACCCGGGCAGACCAGGCCCGGTCGCCGCCGAGATTCGAAAGGTCGTGCCGCCTGACGTCACGGTCGAGCAGCCTAGCGATCGAAGCCGCCAGGTCGAACAGATGTTATCGGGGTTCGAATTGAACCTGACTGCACTGAGCATGGTTTCATTGCTCGTCGGCGTTTTTTTGGTTTATAACACGGTCACCGCGTCGGTCGTGCGGCGGCGACCGGAAATCGGTGTGCTTCGAGCGCTTGGCGCGAGCCGGACGAGAATCCGGTGGCTGTTCCTTGGGGAGGCAGCGTGCTACGGGATCATTGGAACGGTATCAGGCTGCGTTGGCGGATTGCTGCTGTCGAACATCCTGGTTGCTGCGGTCTCGCGGACCGTCACGAACCTGTATGTATTGACGAGCATTGATCATTTTTATTTTCCGGTCTGGCAAATACCGGTGGTGTTGTCGGCCGGGATCGGTTCCGCGCTGGTTGGCGCATTCGTTCCGTCCAATGCCGCTGCCTCGCTCTCTCCATTGCAAGCGTTGAACATGGGGATCCTGATCGAGCGCAGCGAGAGACCTCGACGCTATTGGTTCCTGCTCAGCGGAGCCAGTCTGCTAACAGCGTTCGGCACCAGCGAGTCGGCGCTCCACGGTTACCGGATCGCCGGATTCGCAGCCGCATTTTTTACGTTAATCGGGTTCTGTTGCCTGTCGCCTCATGTCACCTATTGGTGCGGGATCTGCGGGAACCGAGTATTACGTCCATTGCTTCTGGCACGGCTGGCCGCTCGGAATCTGATCCGATCGCTCTACCGTCACGCGATTACGATCGCGGCGCTGGCATCGGCGCTGGCAATGCTGGTGAGCGTTTCTATTATGATTTATTCGTTTCGAAGAGCGGTCGACCGCTGGGTTGACCGGCGGCTTGTCGCGGATCTGTTTATTTCGCCGGCCAGCAATGAAATTCTCGGGTACCAGGATTTTGTGTCTGAGGACCTCCTGCGGTATTTGCGAGCGCAACAGTTTGTCGAGATGATTGATACCTATCGCAACCTGACAGTGGCAGTAAATGATCAACCGGTTAGCTTGGCAGTTGTTATCGGGACGGAGCGAAACATCCCGGATTTTGCCGGCGGACACAATGCCGAGCGTTATCGGGCTTTCCGGATGCCGGATAGCGTAGCGATCTCTGAGCCGCTTGCCCGGCGGCTGAAGTTGCACAGGGGCGACGAAGTAACAGTTGCGACGCCGTCTGGACGGCGTTCGTTTCGAGTTGCCGGCGTGTTTTACGACTATACGCGAGATTCCGGATTGATGACGATCCAGCGAGCGAACTTCGATAAATACTGGCACGATTCTCGCATAAATTCCGTTTCGGTTTACTTGCGGCCTGGCACCGATGTTCACACGGCAATTCGAAGCATGCGAATGGGATATTCGGGTGCCCGCGATTACGCATTTGATTCAAACCGCGACCTGCGGGATCAAGTGGTCAAAGTATTTAACCAGACATTTGCGGTCACGCAGATCCTGCGGTTGATCGCGCTGGTTGTGGCTGTGATCGGGATCGCGCTGAACGTGGCGGTGCTGGTAAAGGAGCGCGAAAGGGAAATCGGAATACTGCGCGCCACTGGGGTATCCCGGCAACAGGTTCTCGGGTTGATCATCTGGGAATCGGTGTTGATCGGCTGGATCGCTCTATTGCTTGGATCAGTTGCCGGTGTTGCTCTTTCGATCGTGTTAACGGAAGTGATTAACAAGGCATTCTTTGGCTGGACGATTCCTTTGGTAATTCCATGGAGCGAGATATTCTGGATGCCGTTCTGGTTGTTGCCTGCGGCGGCTGTGGCGAGTGTGCTGCAAGCCAGCCAGGCCTCAAGACGAAACATCGTTGATGCCATCCGGATGGATGCATGAAAGGGATCTGCAGCTATTGCGTACTGGGATGTGCCCTGGTCTGTACGGCTGCAGCGCAAAACGCCGCAAACGGGGGATGGGCAATCGCCTTACCCGGGTACCAGATCGCGTTGCCGAGGGACAATTATCCACATTACAATTTCCGAACCGAGTGGTGGTATTTCACCGGCAACCTGCAAACAGCGGATGGCCGGGCATTCGGCTATGAACTGACTTTTTTCCGGCACGGCTACCGGCCGCCGGGCGCGGGCGAGCCTGCAACATCCCGATTCGTAATAAACGATGTTAAGTTTGCTCACTTTGCCGTGACGGACATCGGCGCGAATCAATTCCACTATGACAGCCGCGTCAGCCGCGGTGCGTATGGCGAAGCTGGATTCGGTCAGGGCACCAAATTGGCGTGGATTAACGATTGGGAACTTGACTGGACGAACAATTACGATCTGAAAGCGGCCAGCAACGGCTATGCGATTGATCTGGAATTGGAGCCGGAAAAACCGGTGGTATTAGAAGGCAAGTCTGGATTCAGCCAAAAAGCAGCTGGTGACGGTCATGCGTCGTACTATTATTCGATTACCCGGCTAAGGACGCGCGGATCGATCAAGATCGGCACCGAAACGTATCGAGTCGATGGGATATCCTGGTATGACCGGGAGTGGGCAACCAACCAGCTTGCGCCGGACCAGGCCGGTTGGAACTGGTTCGCAATCCAGCTGGGTGACGGCAGCGAACTGATGCTTTACCGGATGCGTCTCAAGAATGGTGGCATCGATTCCCATTCGAACGGAAAATGGATTGGAAATGACGGAGCGACCATTGATCTGGCTGAGAACGATTTTCAACTCGAGGCTGTCAGCACGTGGATGAGTCCGGTGAGCCACGCAGTCTATCCTGTTTCCTGGCGGCTGGACATTCCGAAGCTGGATCTTAACTTGGAGCTGACGCCGGCGATTGAGAATCAAGAGCTAAACGTTGCGGTAGTTTATTGGGAGGGGGCTATACGAATTAAAGGGTCACGCTCCGGGAAACCTCTGGATGGCGTCGGGTACATGGAATTGACCGGTTACCAGGGCGAAGCGCCGGGCCTGACGAGTAACCCGCGTTAGCGCAAAGGTTGGTAGTGGACGCAGACAAATTCAATTAATAAAGGCTGGATCATCGGCCTGGATGCACCAGACTTTTCAACAACTGGACAACTTTAGTTGGCAACAGGGTTATGGCGCCTTCAGTGTGAGCGTC
>CAZMNG010000126.1:0-8262 GCA_964567505.1 uncultured Chthoniobacterales bacterium | reverse complement strand
CAATTGAACAAATGCCCCGAAGCTCGCGAGTTTTGTAACCTTGCCTTGAACCAGGTCGCCGATCTTGTACTTTTGATCGATTTCTTTCCAGGGATCGGAATCGAGCTGTTTAACGCCGAGACTGATCCGCTGGTTGACTTTGTCGATGTCCAGCACGACAGCTTCGACTTCGTCGTTCTTCTTCAGAATTTCGCTCGGGTGATTGATCTTCCGTGTCCAGCTAAGGTCTGACACATGGATCATTCCGTCGATGCCCTCTTCAAGTTCAACAAAGGCACCGTAAGCGGTCATGTTGCGAATCTTGCCCTGGACACGGGAACCGGTGACATACTTATTCTCGATTGCATCCCATGGATTCGGCTCCAGCTGGCGAACACCGAGAGAAATCTTTTGTTCCTCTTTATTGACTCCGAGGACAACGGCTTCGATAGCCTGGCCCTGGGTCAGCACATCCGACGGACGGGTAATTCGCTTGGTCCAGGAGAGCTCGGAAACGTGAATCAATCCTTCAACGCCTTCTTCAATCTCCACAAACGCGCCGTAAGGCACAAGGTTCGTGACTTTGCCCTGCACTTTGGCGCCCACGGGGAAACGTTCTTCGATCTTGTCCCACGGATTGCGCTGCGTCTGCTTGAGTCCGAGCGATACGCGTTCTTTTTCTTTATTGATATCGAGGACGACAACATCGATTTCCTGGCCGATCTTGAGAAGTTCGCTCGGATGAGTGAGCCGGCCCCAGGTCATATCGGTGATATGGAGCAGGCCATCCATTCCATCCAGATCGATAAACGCGCCGAAATCGGTCAAATTCTTGACAACCCCTTTAACGGTATCGCCGAGTTTGACGGTCTCAAGGAATCGGGTCCGTTTTTCCGCGCGTTCCTGCTCGATGATTTCGCGGCGGCTGAGCACGACATTTTTGCGTTCGTCATTGATCTTGACGATTTTAAAATCGTAGGTGTTGCCGACGAACTGCTGAAGATCCTTTGGTGGAACGATATCAATCTGAGATCCGGGGAGAAACGCTTCAACGCCGATGTTGACAGTTAAGCCACCTTTTACGACGGCTTTGACTTTGCCTTTGATCAGGCCGTCGCCTTCGAAGACTTTTACAATTTTGTCCCAGTTTTGCTTGTGAGCGGCTTTTTCCTTGGACAGAACAACCATTCCATCCTCGTTTTCGAGTTTCTCAAGCAGCACTTCCACTTCATCGCCGACTTCAACTGAGTCCATGTCGTCGAATTCAGACGACGGGATCACGCCTTCGGACTTGTATCCGATGTCGACCAGAACTTCTCTTGGCCGGATTTCCAGAATGCGGCCCTTGACGATGCTGCCTTCCTTAAAATCGCGCAGGGACTTCGCGATTAGTTCCTGCATTTCTGTCATATCGTTCACAAACACAAACTCACCACCGTTGCCATATATATATAATTATGTCTGATCCGGGCGGCCAGAACCCGGTCGCCAACACGGAACCAGAGGGAAAGAAAGGATATTCAGGAAAACCCTTTTCGCAAGGCCGGAGTCTTGCCGAATTCGGTGTCGAGACTACTTCATCAGAAGGACCGAACGCGCACGCTTGATCTCGCGCGTAATCTTCCGGTGAAGATGTGCCGGCATGCCGGTGACTCGTCGTGGCAGGATCTTGCCGCTTTCGGTGACGAACTTCCTTAAAAGGTCCGGGTTTTTATAATCAATTGCCTCGGTCGCAATATCGATGCGACGACGTGGCATCATCCGGTTTGCTCGGCGGAAATTTGACCTGCGTTTGGCGTTCTTCGGTTCCATTGATTACTTCACCTCCCGATGGAGGGTGCGTCGCCGCAGGAAAGGGTTGTACTTTTTCTTCTCCAAACGGCCCGGAGTGTTTGGGCTTTTCTTGTTACGCGTGCTGACATAGCGGGAAGCGGGTTTACCTTCCGCTTTGGCTTCTGTGCACTCCAGAGTAATGATTTCCCTCGGCATGAACGCTAGTCCTTCGAATCGGTGATTGTATCCTCTTCTTCGCCTTCGCCACCTTCTTCGTCGGTCAGGCCGAAAAGCGAGGTGACAGGCTGCCGGACACGGAGCGCCTTTTTCTGTTTTTCAATCTGGGTCTGGCATTCGACCGTAAATCTTGCAAATGGGATCGCTTCCAGGCGGGCATGCGGAATCGGTTTGCCCGACATTTCGCATATTCCGTAGGTGCCGGCATCGACGCGCTTGAGGGCCTCTTCGATTTCGTACAAAGCGTCCTGTTCCTGGGAGAGAAGGCTCAACGCAAAGTCCCGATCATACGCGTCGCTGCCCGCATCGGCTTGATGCATCCCAAAAGCAGAAGCTTCACTGCCTTCGGCCCGAGACCGAAGCGTGTCTCGCGAGACCCCCATCATCGAATCGAGCAGGGTGTCCCGGAGTTGGAGCAGCTTGCTTTTCTGTTTTCGGAGGAATGGAGGAAGAGTCTCATCGCCATCTTCGTCGGCTGGAGGTGGGCTTTGTTCAGTCACAAGTTCCGCCGAGTCAGGAGACCCATTCTTCGATATTGCGTCCTTCTTTTGTGGTTTTGATTTCGCCATACGGTCAACACACGAATCTGCTGTTTCGTCAATCGTTCCCAACGAGGAGGGCGAACATATAATGGCATTTGTATAGCCGTGCAAGAGGAAATATGTCCCTGCTAGGAACTTGCGCTCGAGTACCGATTCAGGGCGAATCGCCACAGGACTCTGGAGAGCAAAAGCATCAGGGCCGAAGCAAGCAGGAGATGCAAGATCAGCCACCAGGGAGTGTTCGCCGCATGGATCAAAACGCGCGCCGGCACATTGGTGACCACGATCACCGGGACCATCCAGCTAAAAACGAACTTGATCAGACCCTTGAATACGACGTCCGGATAGCGGGCAAGGTTCATGATGCTGAAATACCCCCAGATCAACCCCTGCGATCGTGTGATCCAGAAGCTGGCCGTTGCCAGGGAAAACAGAATCGCGTAATGGATCGTAATTCCGAGCAGGAGGGTGGCCAGGTATAGGGCGATCTGTCCGGGGGATGGCACAATATGGAGTTTGAACAGGGAGTAGGTGACGATCGCGACGCCCACCAGGCCGCTGACCAGGCTGTCGAGGCCGAATTGACGCAGAGATGCCGTGAACTGCCCATCGACCGGTTGCAACAGGACAAAATCGAGTTTTCCTGTCCGAACCAGTTCCGGGAGGTTCGTGAGATTGGTATAAAAGAATGCCTGAAAAATCTGGCTGATGATCTGATGCGTGCCGACCAGCAAAACCATGTCCCACTTTGTCCAATCGCCGAGCGCGTTCACCTGGTTGAAGATCACCTCGATGAACACCAGTTGCGCCACGAACCAGAGGGACTCAACAACGATCCAGAGCAGAAAGTTCAGCTTGAAGTTCATCTCGCGGATGAGCGAATTCCGCAGCATCACGAGATAAACTTGCCAGTACTTAGCAAGAAAGAAGGGCGCGGAGGGATAGGAGGACACAGAGAGGATTAGATCGTTCGGCAGAATTCTTCGAAGCGGTCCATTCCCTTTTTGATCACATCCAGACTGGTGGCGTAGCTCAGGCGGACGGTGCGATCGTCTCCGAAGGCTATTCCCGGTACAACGGCAACATTGGCCTTGCTGAGGAGGCGATCGGCAAAGTTCTGCGAGGTGAGCCCGAGTCGGCTGATGTTCACCAGCACGTAGAACGCGCCGTACGGTCGAACCACGCTGACGTGCTGCATTTTCGCGAGCCGGTTCAGCATGTAGTCGCGTCGCAGATTGAATTCATCCCGCATGTCGGCGACAGGTTGCTGATCGCCTTTCAGCGCCGCGAGCGCTCCTTTTTGACCGAACGAACAGGCGTTCGAGGTGCTGTGGCTCTGGATGGAGTCGATCGCCTTGGCGATCGGTTCCGGAGCGCCGAGATACCCGAGACGCCAACCGGTCATCGCATACGATTTGCTGAACCCGTTCACCGTAATAGTCAGTTCGTCATACTCTTCCGCGATCGACGCGATGCTGTGATGGGTGGCGCCTTCGTATACGAGCTTCTCGTAAATTTCGTCGGAAAGAATCAGGATATCCTCTTCGGCGGCGACTTTGCCGATCGCATCGAGTTCCTCCTTCGTGTAGACGGCGCCAGTCGGGTTGCACGGGCTGTTGAGGATGATCATCTTGGTCCGAGGCGTCATGGCGTTCTCGAACTCTTCAGCAGTCAGCTTCCAGCCGTTCTCTTCTTTTGTGTGAACGAAGATTGGATCGGCTCCGGCAAGCCGGACCATTTCCGGGTAGCTCAGCCAATACGGCGCTGGAATGATCACTTCGTCGCCAGCCTGGCACGTGGCCAGGATGGCATTGTAGCAGGAATGCTTCGCGCCGTCGCTGACAATAATCTGAGATGGTTTGTAATCGATTCCGTTCTCCGCCAGGAGTTTGTCCGCGATCGCCTGGCGAAGTTCCGGAATACCGGAACTGGGGGTGTACTTTGTGAATCCGGCTTCCAGAGACGCTATGGCAGCCGCTTTAATGTGCTCGGGAGTGTCGAAATCCGGCTCGCCTGCTCCGAAGCCGCACACGTCGATTCCCTCTGATTTCATTGCCTTCGCCTTGCTATCGATCGAAAGGGTGAGAGAAGGAGTTAAACTGGAGGCTCTTGAGGAAAGTTGCATATAAGACCTTGTCAGGACTACATGTGCCACCCAGTCTTTTCAACCAAGGAATTCGCTAAGGGCGGTTCGCAAGCAATGTAACCCATTTTCCGCGTGTTCGTTTCAGTGCGACTTCTCCCTTAAGCTCGCGAATTCGACGAGCCACATTTTCCACCTGGTCGCGTGTCAGACCCGATACAATGAGTCTGCCGAGCGGTTTCAGCGCCGGCCAGAGGTTCGACGCCGCTTTTCGAAACAGGTCGCTGTAGAGGTTCGCAGCAATAATATCGAACTGGCCTTCGGGAACATAACTTAAGGCGTCGGCCCGAAAAATTTTCACATCGCGAGACTTATTTAATCGCGCGTTCGCCTTGGCGACCCGGATCGCAGTCGCATCGAAATCAAATGCAAGGACCCGTTTGGCACCGAGTCTCGAGGCCGCAATCGCCAGAATTCCGGTCCCGGTGCCGGCGTCGAGGAAATCCCAATCGTCCCTCTTTGGCGCGATATCGGTCAGCAGCCGAAGGCAGCTGGCAGTCGTGGCGTGTTCGCCGGTTCCGAATGCCAGATTAGCCGGGATATAGATTGTCTTGATATCCAGTGACGCACCGGGCGCCGGTTGACCGTTAACGATTCGCAAGCGGCCCCGGATCGAGATTGGTTTTTTGAGCACCAGCGTGCGTACCCAATCTGCCGTTGAATGCTTGAGATCGCGAACCTCTCCGCCGAAGAGCTTCAGCAGAATCGCCGAGTCCGCCTCGGTGATATCGAAGATCTCAAGTCGAATCCGGCGCGAATCTGCGAATTGGGTCGTCACAAGCCGATCCGCGCCCAGAAACGTCAGTCTTTCCTGCCAGGAATCGAGCCATTTTTCGCTGCTTAATTTTCTCCAGACAAGCATTCAATCGATAATCCTTGCTTAGCGCACACTGACTTTCTAGAAGAAGACGCGCACATGATTCATCACATTGTTTTGTACAAACTCAAACCGGAGATCACTCCAGAGCGCGTTGAGGAACTCGTGATTAAATCGCGGATGCAGCTGTTGAAGATTTCTGTTGCGATGAACGTCCGGTGTGGGCGTCGGATTGACCCGCAGAACGAGTGGCCTTTCTTTTTTGCTGTCGACTTCGATTCAAAGGAACGGATGGCGATGTTTATTGAGGACCCGATTTACATCAAATTCATCGAAGAAACGATCAAGCCGAATACGCAAAGCTCGATGGTGCTCGACTACGAGACTGACCCAAAGCGCAAATACTCGTAGATCTGCTCGCACGCAAAGTCGATTTCCGCCGGCTCGATACAAAAAGGTGGTGTGAAAGAGAGGACGTTCCCGTCCGGGCCGCCTCCAAGAATGAGGAGGCCATCTTTGAGTGCTGACAGGACGATTTTGAGCGTCAGCGCAGGATTTGGCGTTCCATCGGCCTGCACAATCTCTGCGCCAACCATGAGCCCGAGTCCACGCACGTGGCCGATCGTTGGAAGAGCCATTTGAGTCAGGCGATCGCGCAGTTGTCTCCCCAGAGCGCGAACCCGTCCGGCGGCCTCAGCTTCCAGATGCAGTTCAATCGACGCGAGCGCCGCGGCACAGCCGATCGGGTTCGCTAGAAACGTGGTCGTATGGAGCGCCTCGCCGGCGGATCGAGGCCACGCATCCATGATTTCCACCCGGCCGACGCACGCGGCTAATGGAAATCCTGACGTGAGGCCTTTGCCAAGGCACACGATGTCCGGGTAGACACCGAATTGATCGCTCGCAAAGAGGGTTCCGGTCCGGTTGAACCCCGTATAGATTTCGTCAAACACGAGGAGGATCTTGTAGGTGTCGCAGATCTGTCGAAGCATCCGGAGAAAATCGAGTGGCGGAACGATTTCGCCGCCTCGTCCCTGGCAAGGTTCCACCAGGATGCAACCGATTTGCCGGTTCCGGATCGCCTGGATAATCTGATCTTCGATCGCTGCCAGGCAGGAGCTTGCACAGTTCGGAAAACGAGATCCTTCCAAACGGTATCCTTCCGACCGCCCGAACGGGCATCGGTAACAGTTCGGATAGGGTATCGTGGTCGCGAAATCGCGAAGCTGACGAACGAACGGTTCGCGGAACCATCGGATTCCGATCACTTCCAGCGCTCCGTAACCCAATCCGTGATAGCCGCCGCTGAAGCAGATTGCGCCGGGTTTCCCGCTGTGCAGCAGCGATGTTTTGATCGCGACTTCGACCGCCTCAAACCCGGAATTGCAAAGGGTCGTTTTGCCCACGCCAAGCCCCCAACGCTCGAACGTGATCTGGCTCAACTTCTGGCAGAGACGAACTTTGTTCTCGGCAGGATGCACATCTCCCATGGCATGGATCAGTTTTTTGGATTGCTCCGCCACCGCCGCCCGAATCGACGGGTGCGTGTGCCCGTGCGCAACGACTGCGAATCCGGCGGTCAGGTCCAGGAATCTGTTGCCGTCGACGTCCCAGACATTCGTTCCCGAAGCACGATCCCAGAAAACCGGGAAGTCGGGCGTGACATAGGTCACATTCCGGTTCTCATATTTCGAAAGGACCGCGGCCAGTTCCTGCGAACGCGGACCGGGGATTGGAGTGACAATTTCTGGCAGCATCGAAGGATCTGCCGGCGTCCCTTGTTGCCGGCGATTATCGGCTCAGGCTGCAGCGGTTTTCGCCGGCCGGTGCCGCAGGAGACCGGCGTAGAGTTTGGCGAATGCCTTGGCTGATTGCGCCCACGAAAAGTCGACGCTCCTGGCGCGGCCGGCTAATTCGCGCCATTCGTCCGGGCGCTGGTAAAGTTCGTTCGCGCGGCGCACCGAGTCCCAGAGCGCCAACGGAGAGTTGCTGACGTAGACGAACCCGCAGCCTGCATCGGCGCCGGCGTCGTAGTCGGACACGATTTGATGCACGCCGCCCGTGCTTTTGACGATCGGCAGAGTTCCGTAGCGCATGGCTGCAATGGCGTTCATGCCACGAAATCCGAGCGATGACGGCAGTAAGACGACGTCAGCCCCGGCCAAAGCCGCTTGCTCCAGCTTAAGGTCGGCTTCAGGGCGGTAGGCAAAACGGGACGGGTATTTTCGTTCTACGACGATCAGATCGGTGATCTCGAGATCCGGTGCGGTCCCGGTAACGACCATGCAGGTGTTCGCTGTCAGCATCAGATCCAGGACCGGTTTGCAGGAATTGAACGCCGCGCCGTCGTCCGGCGCGACGGGGAGATTGATCACAATTCCCTTCGGATTCTTTTCGAGCTCGAGCTCTTCCAGGAGTGCTTGCCGGGCGGCGGCTTTGTCGGCAATCGGGTCCGATTTCTGGCGCGTGCCGAACAGCTTCTCAAATGGAGGGTTGGTTTGGGAATAGTCCACCCCGTGGGGGATCCCGAATAGATGCGGTCGATTTTCCTGGAGCGCTCGGCTTTGCTTGCTGAATCTCCACGTCCACGAGTTGTTCTTTGTCCGCCGTGGTTTTGAAGGACTTTTCTACCTGTACGGGCCGGCCGACCCGGAGCAGATACTCGTGGCCGGCCGGCAAGTCGAACGAAAGAAAATCGTTGGCATCGGCGGTCTCGCCGCGCGACTGGCCCTCGAACACCTTCTTGGGATCTTGTTTGTCCACCACCTCGA
>CAZMNG010000125.1:0-8262 GCA_964567505.1 uncultured Chthoniobacterales bacterium | reverse complement strand
CGGAAAATGTGCAGATCATCGGGCAGCTCGATCAGGTCACAGTTGCTAAACGCTATCTCGTTACTCCGTTTGTCGGAGTCGTCTTATCGCCCTACCATGTTCGTCCAAATGAGGAAGAAGTCAGGTGTGTGGTTTCGGTACCGGTGTCCGCCCTCCTAGTACCGGATTGTTTCAGTGCGGAGCTTTACGAAGCGGATTCCAGACCACGTATAATTTACCATTTTCGTTACAAAACCCTGGATATTTGGGGTGCCACCGCGAGGATTCTTAAGCAGCTGCTGGAGATGGCTTACGGGTTTCAGCCAGATGCCAAACAGCTGCGTGAATGAGCAGCAAGCACTAGGGTTAGTTTCTTCAGTGCAGCCGATGCATCAAGTTGGGCTCCCGAGAGCATATCGTCCACAAAATCAGCGGCCTCTGAATACCAATCGGCAGGTCGATTTTGCAGCTTCGATCATGAGAGGAACCTCGCTATTTAATGGCGATTTTTTCGGGCAAATCTAGGGAATCGGAGGGGGTGACTAACGGAAGAGTTGGCGCGTGGCAGGGCTGGCGATGATTAACAACGATTACACCTCCGGTGGGGGATTATAATTGTCGCTGTACTTGCCCTTTGTGAGTGCAATATCTGCTGGATGCGCTGCAGAGTCTGGCGAGCGCCAGATTCAGAACCCGGCTGCGGAATGGAGGAGTCCTGCCCTGCGACCGAGAGGGCTAATGCTGAACCGGCTTTAGTGAGTTGGAGGGGAATGTGGTCTTGGGAGGCAGCGGCCCTGTGTTCGGTGGACAAGGTCAACTGGGGGCCGCGCCGGCGCATGTAAAGATTGGAGTCCCCCCAGCCGTGCAGTTTAATTGAACCACGCAAGGCTTGGCCGGGGCGGGTGGCGTTGGCATCCTTTCTAGCGTGGTGAACGACTAAGACCGCGACCTGGAATGTTCGTTGGAGCTGGCGCAAGTAGGACAGCAGCGCCGCGATCTGCGAGGCGTCGTTCTCGTCAAGCCGGTGCAGGCGGATCAGAGGGTCGAGAATGAGCAAGCGCGGTTGGCGTGCCTGGACGGTATTGGTGAGCCGCTCCCGGTCTGTTGGGCTGTCCAAGCGCAGCGTCGGGGTGGTGATGACCTCCACTGGCAGAGACTGGAAGCCGACACCGGCCGCCGAGCAGATCCCCTCCAAACGCCGGCGCACCACCGCCAGAGAGTCTTCGGCCGGAAACAGGAGCACCGGTCCGGTGCGCCGGTGTCCCGCGCCAGTTACACGACGCCAAATAATTTGGAAACTCACACAAAACAAATTTAGTCTCACCAGCACTTAGGGAGCAACCGCACTGGCGACATTCGAAGGCCCGGGCCGAGTGACGCGCTCACTAAATAGGCAGGAGATCCGCGAATTTATTCCCGTGCCGAATTATCCAGAGCATCTTAAGCGTGGCGGCGCGCGACGCGAGAGACTCTCCCAAACCTCTTGGGGGGCTTGGAATGCGTTCCATAATTGTCCCGTTACTCCCCAATACACTGATTCCGATCTAAAGGCGGGCGGCCTTCTTGCGGGCTAACCCTGGATTCGGGTGTCGCGACCTTTCCACTCCCGCTCGCGCAGCTGAAACTTCTGGATCTTCCCGGTGGCTGTTTTTGGAAGCTCGGCGATGAACTCGACGTAATCGGGAACCTTGTATCGGGCGATCTGCCCTCGCACGTGCCCTATGATCTCTTGCTCCGTTGCCGTGGCACCAGTGCGCAGCACGACGAAAGCTTTTGGTCGCTCTCCCCATTTTTCGTGCGGCACCCCAACGACCGCGACCTCCAGCACCGCTGGGTGGGAGACGATGGCGGCTTCGACCTCGATGGTGGAGATGTTCTCACCGCCGGAGACGATGATATCCTTAGCCCGGTCGCGTAGCTCGATGTAGCCGTCTGGATGGCAGACTCCGAGGTCTCCGGAGTGGAACCAGCCGCCTCGGAAAGCCTCTTTGGTAGCCTCTGAATCGTTAAAGTAGCCCGACATTACATTGTTTCCGCGCATCACAACTTCGCCCATGGTGGCGCCGTCGCGCGGGACGTCGGTCATATCTTCTGCCACTACTCGTACTCCGTCGGTTACGATCATCCCGACGCCCTGATGCGCCATCATTCTGTTGCGCGCCTGAGGGCCCAATCTGGTCCAAGCATCCTGGATTTCGCAAACCGTGTATGGACCATAGGTCTCGGTAAGGCCATAGACATGCACGATCCTGGCGCCCAAGTCCGACATCCGCCCGATGATCGTCGGGCTGGGCGGCGCACCCGCAGTCGTTACGATGACTGTCCGGGGCAAGCGGTGCGCCTGCTGAGCGTTCGCGACGGCGACCAGCACCGTCGGAGCAGCGTTGAAGTGGGTGATGCCCTCGCTGTCCAGCAGTCGCCAGATCTCCGCAGCGTTTACTGCACGCAGGCAGATGTGAGTGCCGCCAATCGCGGTTACCGCCCACGCAGTGCACCAACCATTGCAATGGAACATTGGTAACGTCCACAGGTATCGCGACTCGGGACTATGCTGAGAATGGATAACCTCTGCGAGCGAGTTCAGGTAAGCACCCCGGTGATGGTACATCACCCCCTTGGGCCTGCCGGTGGTACCGGAGGTGTAGTTGATGCAGATCGTCGCTCGCTCGTCTTCGATGCGCCATCGCAACGGATCGTCCTTGCCGCAAGCGAGTAGATCCTCGTATGAGATTCCACCGATACCCGGATCCGCGGCGGCACGGGCAGCGGGGTCGGTCGCGCTAACGATCTCGACATTCAGCTTGTCCACGACCGGCGCGATCGCCGGGTGCAGAGCCGAATCTAAGACCAGCAGCTTGGCTCCGGAGTGGCGGCAGATGTGGCGGATCTCCGCAGCCGCCAGCCGGATATTCATCGCGACCAGCACCCCGCCTGCCAGCGGCACCCCGAAATGTGCGATCAACATTTCTGGAATGTTGGGCAGCAGGTAGGCCACGCGATCGCCTGTTTTAACGCCACTTGCCCGCAGCGCATGAGCCAGCCTCGTCGCGGCAGCGGCGAACTCGGCGTAAGTGATCCGGCGATCGCCGTACACGATGGCGGTCTTTTCGGGGTAAATCTGCGCCGAGCGCTCCAGGAATGCCAGCGGCGTAAGCGGGGTGAACCAGGCGTCGGGACTCGATGCCATAGCTTTATCATGCCGCGCAGGACCACGCCTATCAAGACAGTTTGTCGGGTTACCGCGGGCCACGCTTTAAGTGATACGGTTCAAAGGCGCCACCTCTTCCATGGTTGTAGCGAACCGATGACATAAACGGCTCGAACCAAAAACCTATGACCTAGACCTAGAGTCGAGTAGGTCTCCGCGAGCAGGAGTGTGATTACAAATTGACGATGATTGCGGAGACTTACTCGACTGTTGGTTATCGGGTCGAGCCGTGTATGTTCTCCGGCCGCTACACCTAGTCCTCAATCGCCTGATAGGCTAGGGTGCGCAGATCGAGCTCCGGCAGGTCGAAACTCATCATTGACTGGGTCATGAAGAGCCCGACCAGCTCCTCCTGCGGATCGACCCAGTAGTGGGTCTTCGCCGCCCCCGCCCAGCCGAACTCGCCGACCGAGCCCGGGGCGCCGGTCTGCGCGACGTCGAGCGCCAGCCGCGAGCCAAGGCCGAAGCCGTAGCCGGGCAGGGGCACGCCGCCGACGTCGAGGGGGAGGAGCGCCGCCGGGACGTGATTGGCGTGCATGAGCGCCAGGGTCTTGCGCCCGAGAATGCGCGTCCCGTCGAGGCGTCCGCCGTTTGCCAGCATCTGGGCGAAGCGAAAATAATCGCCCATCGTGCCAAACAGGCCGTGGCCGCCGCGGACGAACACATCGGGCGAATCGACCGGGTAAGACTGCGAGACGTCGAGGCGGTCGTTGACGCCCTTCGCCCAGGCCTCGAGCTCGCTGCTCATGGTCACGCCGGGCGCAAGCACATCCGGACGGCCGTACATCGCCGCCAGGCGGTTTCGCTTCTCGGGCGGGACGCCGAACGCCGTGTCGACCATGCCCAGCGGCTCGAATAAGCGTTCGCGCAGGAAGGCGCCGAGCGGACGGCCCGAGATCAGCTCGATCACGCGGGCGACGACGTCGATGCCGACGCTGTAGCGCCAGCGTGAGCCCGGCTGGAAAGCGAGCGGAAAGCGCGCCAGGTCGTCGATGGCGGCTTCCAGCGGACATTTGGCGTCCAGCAACTTGGCCCCCTGGTACATTTTGCCGAGAGGGGATTCGTCGACGAAATGGTAGGTCAGGCCGCTCATATGGGTCATCAAATCGCGCAGCATGACGGGGCGCGCCGGGTTGACCAGACTGCCGTCCGCCTCCAGCACCTTAACCCCGCCAAAGGCCGGAACAAATTTCGCCAGCGGATCCAAGAGCGTGCAGCGCGCCTCCTCGAGCAGCGTCATGAGGCCCACGCAAACGATCGGCTTCGTCATCGAGTAGAGGCGGAAGATCGTATCGGCGGACGTCGGCGCCTGCGCTTCCTTGTCTCGCCGGCCGAACTGCTCCGAGTGCACGATCCTGCCGCGACGCGCGATCAGCGTGCTGACGCCCGCGTAAACGCCGCGGTCGACGTAAGCTTGCATTGCTGGCCGGACGCGCTCAAGGCGGCGGGCGCTCATTCCGACAGAATCCGGGCGCTCGACAGCGTGGGTCACGTTTCCTCCCCTGCACGCGGGCCAGGGACCACTTGCTCATGACGAGCGTCGAGCCTGGGTCGGAATTCTTGGATGATTTGCGATTCCATGGTCGCAGATTTGAATGAAAAATCCGCTGATGTACTCTCCCAATGACGCACAGGATAGGCATAATGGCGAATTGAGGATTGGATGCTCGAAGAAGGGATTGGACATCTAGATTCTTGCCTCCAAAATCATAGACATAATTGGTCGAAGATTTGCAAGCAGCAGTATCACGCAGCATCGAGGAGATTGACAATGTCTTCGGTGCTTTTCCTCATAGTATCGGGAGTTTGGCTACTAATATATGGACCGTATTTGGACAACGCTTTCGAAGACGACGAGCCGGACCCCGAAGGTTGTTAGGTATCCATAGTGGGGTTCTTTTTGTTGCTCCTACCCGGTGCTCTCTTCTGGTTTAGTATGCCCGCAGTCACGCCGCATGACGCTCTGTACTCTAAGAAGCTTCCAGACGGTCGCTTGAACTGGCAAGCATGTTTGCACGTAGACTTATTATCGTCGACTGCCAGGGCCCTTCTGGGATCGGATCTACTATCGCAGTTTGTTCCAACTTTGTTCGATCTTTCATGTTGGGACCGCACACGCGCTTTAGAAAAAGCCTGGAGCGACGGTTATAAGGAAACCACAGGTCATGAATTAGACAACCTCTGGTTTAAGGACTTACAAGCCAAACAAGTGTTTGACCAGCCGCGGCTCTTATTTATGACCACTAACGCGAATACGGGCAGGCCAGTTGCCGTAAGTAACGTCTCTTTTTCGAGCGACAGCTCCATTGACACTTTGGATACCATAGCACCAAACATTGATGTGCGTTTGGTTACGGCCGCGATTATGAGTGCCCGTTTCCCTGTGATAACGCCGCCCGCACGGCTTCCGGTATCAGAAGGCGGTCGCCCTGTCCGTCTGCTGGACGGCGGCTATTTCGAAAACTCAGGTGTGACGTGCACGTTAGCGCTGCTCAGGGAAATCGCCACCGACACCGTCTTGAATAAGGTCAGATTCATAATAGTTCGAATTGAAAGGAACAATCTGGTTTGGCTAGTTACCTCGACTTAGATGAGGTGGATTTTAGTCTCAGGAAGGAACAACAGAGAATCGCTCTCCCCTTGGGCTGGATGTCGTCAGTTCAGGCACGTCAAGAAATAGCTGATCAGCTCGCCCTTCCACACAACGCTGAAGCGTTTCGCAAGATCGGAGACTTTTTGACGTCGAATCACAATTGTTCCAACTGATTCATAGTCGAAGCTGGCTTACCAGCGAGGCTTCCGTCGCATCCTGAACCGATGGAAAGCTGATGGTCGTATCCCAGAAAGCTATTTGGGCTCGCTCCAGGGAATCTCGCGCGCAATCGAAGGCGAGTACCGGCGAGAAAATCGGCTCTTCGCTGTTTTCTATGGATAGCTTAGTTAGGCTTACCCTCCTCCAGCGCGGAGCGAAGCCTGCGCAAGAGAGAAACGAAATAAATGGCAGGGGCCCGCCTTCGGCGGGAAGAATGCCGTTTATGTCGGATTCGACCTTGAGCAGGCGTAGTGCAGCGCTACGCAGGCTCGAACCGCCTAACTAAGCTATCCATAGAAAACAGCGAAGAGCCGGAATTTAGGTCGGCGCCGATACCAGATTGGCTTTTCTGTTTTTCGGACACGATTCAAGGGCCGATCCAGCGAATGCTTTTTGCGGTCGTTCTACCTAACGGGAAGATCGTTGAGCCGAAAGTCACGACCGTTACCAACACCACTGGCGCGACAGTTTGCGCTCCCCGCTGGCGGTCTACCATCGGCCGGATCGCAGCGCCCGCCCACAGGGTCAAAGATCCGGTCAGGATTTGCGTCACCGACGATTGCGATTATAGGAAACGGTATAGCTCCTCTCAAATTTCATCGAATTCCTACCAATCGGGCGGCGCTCGGACGAGAAGATTCACCAGTTGAGCGGTGGCTTTGCAAGAGGGCTCAAACCGCTCGATCGGCTGCCTTGCAGGCACATCCCTTCCGCGGTAGGGACCGGCTTTTCCAACCAATCCCTGATGCATCTCTACGAGGGAATGCAGCAGATCAAGCGGGGAACATGTCCCTTCGTGAACCTGCCGGAGAGAAGGCCGGGGCGCTGGGGCCAAGCGATCACGCCGTCAGTCATGAAACGCTGTGTCTGGGTCGAGCCGGTTCTGGTTGCCCAAGTCAAATTTGCCGAGTGGACCAGCGACAATCAGCTTCGTCAACCCGTCTTTCTCGGCCTGCGAAGTGACAAGAAGCCGATGGAAGTCGTCCGTGAATAAGCGATCGGCGCAATCTGGAGCCGCCCGCTTCGGCGCTTCGGTCCATTCCGTGCAGTAGGCTTGTGCGTCCGATGGATCTAAGAATCCGCAGAGCCAGGGATCAATCCATTCAAGCACGTCCCGTGGCGTCAATTATACGACGGCGCGAGGCATTCCTGCGTTCGGAAGAGTACAACAAGGCAGAGGCTAGTTCACCGACGCGAAGCGTTGGGCACAGGCCGTTTAAGCCGCAGACGGCACTCTTGCACTGAAGGACGCCCGTGGGTTCGACGTAGATCTGGCGTGAGCCAGACAAGCTAAAGGAGTGATTTTAAGCGAACCTTGGTTCGCTTAGAAAGAGGAAGGAGAGACTGCATTGGGGGCTCGACGGGGAGAAAGTCTTTTCGCCCTAAGTGGATAAATCCAAAACCTGATCCAGGAAGTTGATTATTCCTGAGCAATTCACGTATCTAAAAGGGATCAAAATTATCCCTCGACGAAAACCGATAACGGTGGATGGGTGAGCGACGAAGCGCAAAATCATATCGGGCGGTCAAACCGGCGCCGATCGAGCCGGGCTGGATCTCGCAATCGAGACCGGCCTGGAACACGGGGGATACGTTCCCATGGGCCGGGAAGGCAGAGGATGGGAGAATCGCTGACCGGTACAATTTGATTGAGCTCAGGACCAGCTCGTACCCTGCGCGAACCAGGATGAACATTGAGGAAAGCGATGGCACCGTGATTTTCAGTCTCGAGCGCGTGCTCACCGGCGGAACCAAGTTGACTCGAGACTACGCCCACAAGCTTGGGAAACCGGTGCCGCACATCTACGACACCCGCAAGGGGCGAATACCGAATCCAGATTCGCTTCGTCTTGAAGTGCAAGCGCTGACTGATTTCCTGTGCTCCAACAAGATCGAAGTCCTGAACGTGGCCGGCCCCCGGGAATTGAAGGAGCCTGGGGTTTACGAGTGGACGCTTAATATGTTGCGCTGCATTCTTAATCGAGCGGCCTCTATAATCCTCAGAAGTGGCTGGGGAGTAGATGCGGCGGCCGTGCGAGTAGGGTGGGGAAGGGGAGCGTAGAGTAGGGGACCCGCAACCGAACTAGAAGGCTGATTAGAGCCCCCTGCAACCGCTGGAAATCGACATCACCCGATTATGTCTCCCTGGGAATGTGGAAAACAGTGACTACCTGATCCCAATAGTCTAGAATATTAGAAGTTGGCATACGCCACGATTGTCTCATCGGAAAAGGTGCACCTGAATGCCTTTCCACGTCTTTCT
>CAZMNG010000124.1:0-8304 GCA_964567505.1 uncultured Chthoniobacterales bacterium | reverse complement strand
TCAGATATTTTCGCATAATCGGCTCGCTGAACAGATTGAACCGAGCGTCCCGCAAAGACCCCGTCGCGGCAGGTACCTAGCCTGCGTCGCTCAAAAAAATTTTTAAATATTAGTCACAAATCCGTGGGGTTGTGCCTAATAGATCTTGATGTAAGCCTTCTCGCGCAGGCTGTCGATCCACCGTTGAGTTGCCTTTTGCCGCTGGGCTTGCTCAAGCTTCTTACTGATTCCGTCGCGGACTTCCTCAAGCGGGATTACACCCGAGCTCTTCTTGGATTCGCAATATAAAATGTAAAACGAGTCACCGATGCGAACCACGTCGCTTACCTGGCCCGGCGAAAGCGCAAATGCAACATCGGTAAGTTGTTCATTGAGCGTTTTGCGATCGATAAATCCCCAGTCGCCACCAGATGCTGCCGTTCCATCCATCGAATAGGTCTTCGCCATGGTGGCGAAATCGGCGCCACCCTTCACCTTGTCGCGAATTTCTTCGGCAGTTTTGCTGGTCGAGTCGCCTGAATTTGCATCGAGCGGGTCAGCGTTCAAGACGATCATCCGCAGCTTGAGCTGTTCGGGGGTCACAAACTCCTGCTTATTTGCGTCGTAATAGGCCTGAATCTCCTGTGGGGTCGCTTCGTAATTGCCTTTGACGTTGTTCTGTCGCATTGCGCCAACGATGACTTTATCGCGCTGCATCTCTCGAAACCGCCCAAGCGTGTAGCCCTGGGCATTCAACGTGCGCAGAAATGCCTGGCGATCCCCGCCGAATTCGTCCTTGATGATATTCTGGATCTGATGATCCACGACGTACTCCGGCATTGTGTACTCTTTCTTTTTGAATTCCTGCACGATCAATTGCCGGTCGATCAAGTCGTTTAGCGCGGACAAGCGCGCCTCCTTTATCTTGTCGATCAATTCCGCGCCGTTGTACTGCTCGCGCAACGTTCGTTCGCGAGGACCGGAGAGCTCCTGGACTTGCGAGAAAGTGATAACGTCTCCGTTTACGACAGCAGCCACGCCGTCGATTACCTGAGGATCGGCGGCTCTGAGTTGTGGCGCAAAGAAGGAAACGAGGATGAACAACGCGAACAATGGCTTAAAAGACATGAGCTTTGTTAAGATAGTCGACTTAGGAGATCCAACAAAGTGGCAAGGTTATTTTCGCCATTGCCCGAAGTCAAGCGGGGAAACCGGTCTCCGATCAGGAGGTAATCCCCGCCCCTGATGAGCATCACTTTTGATTCGCGCACCTCGACTGAAACGACCTTCGCCCGGGCTGCCAGGAACTTTATCTCGGTTAACATCAGGAGACTTCGGAGCGCATTGGGGAGCGGTCCGAATTGATCTCGCCAGTCGCGCTCGAGCTTGTCAAGCGCTTCTTTTGCGGTTGCCTCGGCGAGTTTTTTGTATGCTTGGATCCGTGCCTGCGGTTGCGAAATGTAGTCGGCGGGAATGAATGCCGGTTGCAGCCCATTTTTCCAACGCACAAATTCCGCCTCATTCGTACAGACAAAATCCAAGCGCAATGCGACATCCGTTCGACTCCGCGAGGCTTTGCCCTGCAACTGCTCAACGGCCTGATGCAACAGCTGACAGTACAAATCGAACCCGATGTTGATGATGTGGCCACTTTGCGCTGTCCCGAGGATGTTTCCGGCTCCGCGGATTTCCAGATCACGCATTGCAATTCGAAAGCCGGCCCCCAAACCGGAGTATTGTTTGATCGCATTGATACGGCGGCGAGCCGCTCCAACGGTCATCATCTCTCTCGGAAGCAGAAGGTAAGCGTAGGCTTTGTGCTGTGCTCTGCCGACTCTTCCGCGCAATTGATACAAATCGCTCAACCCAAACCGGTCCGCGCGGTCGATGATAATCGTATTGGCATTTGGAATGTCGAGTCCGCTCTCGATAATCGAGGTTGAAATCAGGACATCCGTTTTGCCCATGACGAATCGCTCCATCACATCTTCCAATTGCTGCTCATCCATCTGACCGTGTCCGATTTCCACCCGAGCGCCGGGACAGAGTCCCAGGATTCGTTCTCGCACCCGCTCAATCGATCCCACACGATTGTGAAGAAAGTAGACTTGCCCTTGGCGACGCAGCTCGCGCTGAATCGCGTCGCGGATAATCCGCTCATCGTACGGGCAAATGACGGTCTCGACCGGCAGACGATTCGGTGGCGGCGTTTCGATAACGGACATGTCTTTGGCGCCCACAAGGGAGAGGTAGAGTGTCCGCGGAATCGGCGTAGCAGAGAGCGTCAGGACATCCACCAGTTTAAACTGCTCCTTGAACTTCTCTTTGTGGCGGACACCGAATCGCTGTTCTTCATCGATAACGACAAGCCCAAGGTCCTTGAACTCGATGTCGCCTGTGATCAGGCGATGAGTCCCGATCACGATGTCGATTGATCCTTCTTTTAATCCCTTCACGGTTTCACGCTGCTCACGCGGCGATAGGAACCGGCTCATCATTCCGACGCGAATCGGGTAATCGGACATCCGTTCCCTAAACGTATTGAAATGCTGCTGCGCCAGGACCGTTGTCGGCACAAGCATGACAACCTGTTTCCCATTGATCACTGCTTTGAACGCCGCTCGAATAGCGACTTCGGTCTTCCCGAACCCGACGTCACCACAAATGAGCCGGTCCATCGGGCGTTCAGACTCCATATCCGATTTTGTTTCGTGGATAGCGCGCAGCTGGTCAGCGGTCTCCTTGTAAAGAAAAGAAGACTCGAACTCCCTTTGCCATTGTGTGTCCGGTGGGTGCGCATAGCTCGCCCGCGAATTGCGCTCCGCCTGGATGTTCAGCAGTTTTGCGGCGTAATCGAAGACGGCCGTCTCCGCGGCCTTTTTCGCTTTGCTCCAGCGACTGTCGCCAAGCGAGCTGAGCTGGGGAAAGCGTTTCCCGACTCCAACGTACCTTGCAACAAGAAACGCCTGTTCGAACGGAACGTAGAGCCGAGCATCATGCTCGAACTCCAGAACGACCACGTCCTGCTCTGAATTGTTTTGATTAAGCTTTTGAATCCCGCGATACCGAGCGATCCCGTGCTCCAAATGCACGACGAGATCCCCTTCGGCGATTTCCGAAAAATCGATCGGCGCGCGCGCTCCCCGCAGGCGCGACCTTCGAAGCGCAAGCCGGCGAGCGCCAGGGGCCTGGTACCGGCCAAAGATTTCGGCATCACAGAGAACCGCAATTTTCCCTTGCGGAAAGACGAATCCGCGATTGAGCGATCCTACAACAAACTCTACCAGATCAGTATCGACGTCGTTATCGCGAAGGACATCGCGTAAACGTTCGATCTCTCCTTCGCTGTGGCAAACCGCGACGACCCGCCAACGCTCATGAATCCAGGATCGGATTTGACGCAATGCCAGTTCGCGCTTGTTTTCTTCGACGAGGAAATCCCCGGCTTCAAACCCCTGGAAATCGGTCTCGTAGAAGGCTGTTTGGTAATCTTCGACCGCCGCTTCACCGGTTGCGCCCGACGTGATCCGAACCTGTGCGTTTTCGGCTCCACACTCGATCCCGACCAAGATGTCTCCTTTTTTGATGTAGTCGGTGAGTTCAACGGAGAGGTTCTCGGTATCCCCGACGAGCACTTCGCACCGGTCCAGTGTCTGAATTGACGTCTGATCATCCAGCTCGAACTCTCTGATCGAATCGATTTGATCTCCGAATAACTCGATTCGAGCCGGCAGTGAATGATGCCACGAAAATATATCGAGTATGCCACCGCGCACGGCAAACTGCCCCCGGGCTGAGACCTGCGAAACTTTGAAATAACCGCTGCCGAGCAGTTGTTCGCAGAATCCGTCGCGGTCGAGACGGTTGTTTCGCTTCAGTATCACGGTCTGTTTTCGGAGCGATTGTGCACCGGGAACCTTGTCCTGAAGCGAGGATTCTGTCAGGACGATCACCGTCCGTTTCCCTTCGGCGACCTTTTGCAGTACTTCGAGGCGTTCTGCCATAATTTCAGGGTCCGGAACGGCCTCTTGCACTGCAGGCAACTCAATCTCGGGAAAAAAAAGGGCCTCGCCCTGCCAGCTGACGAGTCCGTTGAAAATTTCCTCCTGCCGCCGGACATCCGGGCAAAGGATCCAGCACGATCTCGATTGGTGGTGGTGCACAACGCAAGCGGCCACACACGCCTGGGCGCCTTCGCAGACATGCTCGAGACTCGCGCCCCCCTTCCGTTGAATTAATTTGAGGAGTTGCGGCGACCTTCGAACCGCATCGACTATTTCTGCCAGTTTTTCTGACATCGCCGAGAGAGAGTTCAGGCCATTTGCTGGCCCTTCTTTCCGCGCCCTGTCGGCCGCCGCGGAAGCGTGCCGCAACACGCACAGCGCAGCCTGCGCTACTGAAAATTTAACTCTCTGGTAATCCCGTAACGTTCAATCCGCTTCCGTAATGTGGCACGCGTGACTCCTAGCAGCTTCGCTGCTTTCACCTGGTTTCCCTTTGTCCGCTTCATCGCGAAGAGCGTAAACTCCCGCTCCAGCCACGGCAGCAACTGAAGTGTTCGATCCGTCGACGCCGCGTCCAGTAATATTTCGACCGCGGTTTCCAGCGTCGGTTTGACCGGACTGGTATTGCTCGCGACCATCGGCACACCGTCGGAGTCGCCATCGGAACGCTGGCCGGCCACTCCAAGGGGAATATCTTTTGGCAGCAACACCTCACTCGTTGCAAGCACGCACGCACGCTGAATCGTGTTTTCGAGTTCGCGAACGTTTCCCGGCCACGGATAATCTTCCATCAGCTTAACGGCTTCTTCCGACAGCTTGAGTTGGGGCAGATGCTTCTGAGTTGCGATCTTTTTCAGGAAATATTCCGCCAGAAGATTGACATCCTCTTTTCGCTGCCGAAGGGGCGGCAGATGAATTCTGACTACGTTCAATCGATAAAAAAGGTCTTCGCGAAACTGCTTCTTTGCCACTTCCTGTTCGAGCGTTTTATTGGTGGCCGCAATGATTCGGACATCAGTTTTGACAGTCGAGTTTCCGCCCACTCGGGAAAACTCCCCCTCCTGCAACACTCGCAATATCTTGCTTTGCACCCCCAACGGCATATCGCCGATTTCGTCCAAAAAAAGAGTTCCCCCGTTACTCTGCTCGAATCGTCCGATCCTCTGCGCTGCGGCTCCGGTAAACGCCCCTTTTTCGTGTCCGAAGAGTTCGCTCTCGAGCAAATTCTCCGGGATCGCGGCACAATTGATCGCGATGAACGGTTGCGCGCTCCGGCTGCTGTAATGATGGATCGCTCTTGCCACCAGCTCTTTGCCTGAACCGCTTTCGCCAGTAATCATGACCGGCGCATCGCTATGGGAAACGCGGCCGACCATCTTGAAGACCTGTTGCATCGGCTGGGATTGGCCGACCAAGCTGTCCTGGTATTGTTCGACGGTAAGCTGCGGTTTGAATGCTGTCGCTGAACGCATCTCGGCCTGCGCGTTCAATGCCGCGTCCACCACCGGCTTCAAATTGAACGGGAGTGACTCCTTTCGAAGATAATCGAATGCGCCAAGCTTCATCGACTCAATGACCGATTGCGTCGTGCCGAATGCACTCATCAAAATGACGATCGCATTGGAATCGCGCTGTCGGACCCGGGCCAGCAGCTCCAGCCCGCTGAACGGCATCAAATGGGTCTCCGAAATGAGCAAGTCCGGATTCTCTGCTATATAGATCTTATAGGCTTCGTCTGCCGCTGTGGAAGTGACGACGCGCGTGGTCGGTGTCTCAAGCTGATTTTGGGCCCACTCGAGAAAATCTGTTTCAGGATCAACTAACAAAATTGTCTGCATCAATATCTGGCCCCAGAGGGGTGACGGAACCCGTTCCGACGGATCCCGTAGTTATGAACCAAATCCCTAAAATTTGCGCACCTCCCTGAATACGCAAGCGACACGCTCACATTTGAGCAGCGACCATAGAATCCTTTTCCCTGCAGGTCCACCGCAGATGCGCAGAAAAAGACAATTTGCGCACAATTTCGGGGGCAGGACACTAATGCGCTAAACGCCTCCGTAACGCCTATGCCGCCGGCCGTACTCCTGGACTGCTTCCAGAAGGTCCTTTCCGCGAAAATCCGGCCAGAGTTTTTGGGTGACGTACATCTCTGTATAACTCAATTGCCAGAGTAGAAAATTCGAGATTCGCATCTCGCCGGAGGTTCGAATAAACAGATCCGGGTCAGGCCATTGACTTGTGTACAGACATTCGGAGAAAATTTCGGGGCTAATCTGATCAATTTTGATCTTTCCCGCTACAACTTGCTCTACAATTCTCTTCACTGCGTCGACGATCTCGGCTCGGCCGCTATAGTTTAATGCCAGGATCGTCGTGAGCCGCTTGCCATCGGCAGTCGCGGCGATGGATTCCTGAACTTGCTTCTGGACCGCCGCCGGCATTTCGGCCAGGCGCCCGATCGTTTGAAGCCGTACGCTCCGCTTTCGCAAATCATCGGTATAATCCCTTAAAAACTTCTGCAACAGCCCCATCAAAGTCTCGACTTCCTCTTTTGGCCGGCGCCAGTTTTCGGTCGAGAACGTGAATAGAGTCAAGTATTCGATCCCGAGATCCAGGCATGACTCAACGCACTCCTTCGCGGCAATCGCGCCTTCGATGTGGCCCCGGGTCCGTGGCCAACCACGTTGGCGGGCCCATCGGCCATTTCCGTCCATGATAACAGCAACATGTCTCGGAACGCTCGTGGACATTTTCAAACTTTTTGTCCTGAGAAGGAGACTAGAGCGCAATAGTCTGGGCGCGACTTTGGCCCACGCCGACGATTTTGAGTTTCGCTCCGGTCAAATTGCAAATGGTGTGCAAATAATTTCTAGCGTTCTGCGGCAACTCGTCAAACGTACGAGCGTCACTTGTGGATTTCTGCCAGCCATCGACCTCCTGGTAGACCGGCACACACCGTTCGAGCTGGCTCACCGAAGTCGGCGGGACTTCAACCCTTTTTCCGTCGAGCTTGTACGCGACGCAAATCTTGAGGCGCCCCAGAGAATCAAGGCCGTCCAGGTTCGTCACAGCCAACTCATCGATTCCGTTGAGGATCTGAGCATACCGCGTCGCGACGGCATCAAACCACCCGCACCGGCGCGCTCGTCCGGTGACAGCGCCATACTCTCGTCCCATCGAATGCATCAAATTGGAAACCGAATCATCCTGTGTCGGAAATGGGCCTTCACCGACTCGCGTCGTGTAGGCTTTCATTGCACCGATGACCAGATCGATCCTATTTGGTGGGACACCCGAACCGGTACAGGCAGCGCCTGCCGTTGTGTTCGACGAGGTCACGTACGGATAGGTCCCATGGTCGACATCCAAAAACGTCCCTTGCGCGCCCTCAAACAGGATCTCTTTGCCGGCGACCATCGCCTTGTGAACAGTCAGGACGGTGTTCGTGATGAGCGGGCGGATTTTTTCGCCGACCTCGAGGTATTGATCCAGAAGCGGTTTGATACGAACCGGTTTTTGGCCGAACACTCTCAGGAAAACGTTCACCTCTTTCACGCGTGACTGCAGTTTCTCAGTGAACAATTCGCGTTGCAAAAGGTCGCCTAACCGGATCCCAACCCTGGCGATTTTGTCGCCGTACGCCGGTCCGATCCCTCGCTTTGTTGTGCCGATTTTTTGCGCACCTTTAGAGACTTCCCTCTGCTCGTCGATCATTTTGTGGAACGGAAACACCAGGTGCGCGCACTCGCTGACAAGGAGATTCCTGGAATTGATTTTCACGCCCTGCGTCGCCAACTCCGATATTTCTTCCCAAAGCGAGATGGGATCGATCACGACGCCGTTGCCGATGACACAAAGCTTACCTTTCCGCAGGATCCCGGACGGGATGAGGCGCAGGATGTACTTCTTCTCCCCGACAACGACAGTGTGTCCCGCATTATTTCCGCCCTGGCTCCGTACCACGACGTCAACTTTGTCGGTCAAGTAATCAATTACCTTGCCCTTCCCTTCGTCGCCCCATTGGGCGCCGACTAAAACGATGTTGGACATAAATCGAACAAACAGAAAAATGTCTCCCGGAACTCCGCAAGCGGTCCTCGGGACAAACACAGAAATTAAGTGACGCCCCTTCGGTCCGCAAGCACTCCCATGCAAAATAATCGTCCGCCCGAACGCACACTATCGCCGTCCTCGACACGGTTTCACCCGCAGTAAGCCGGAAAAAAGAACAGCCCCGCCGGGCAGGTTTCCCTGAGTATTACCTTAACCCGACTTTCTCAACTCGACTTGAAAAGAGGCGATTTTTCGGCGCGAATCG
>CAZMNG010000123.1:0-8409 GCA_964567505.1 uncultured Chthoniobacterales bacterium | reverse complement strand
TTCTCGACGCTATCGAAAGCCGGGTACAGGCTTTGCCGGAGGCAGAAAAGAGCGCGCCGCCCAACGTTCCGGATGTGAACGAATTTACGAGTCGAACGGTCATTTCCAACGACGGCAGGAACCAAGGAGTTGTGTGCGTCGGATTTCTAGGCTGCACGATTGAAAGTCCGGATCGCCTGGGTCTCGAACTGCTGGATGAAGCGGCCGGTGATTCGAGCTCGCGGTTTTTTGTAAAGATACGCGAGGAGCTGGGCTTGGCTTACTCCGTGGGCAGCTCGTTATTCATGGGAGTTGCTCCCGGTATCTTTAGCCTGCACGCGGCGACCGCACCGGATAAAGTGGACGAAGTCGCGCAAATCCTTAAAAGGGAACTTGATATATGGTGCAGAGAAGGTCTCGACCCGTCTGAGTTCGAACGGGCCAGAATCCGAACATTGTCGCAACTGGCATTCCAGCTGCAGAACATGGATGCATACGCCCACAGCGTTGCGCTCAACGAGCTCTACGGCCTGGGTTACGATTATATCCACCGACGCCGGAGAGAGATAGAAAGATTGACAATCGATTCGGTGAATGAAGCAGCCAGGAAATATTTAATGGATAAACCGGCGATTACAGTCATTGTTAGGCCTTAACCACAACATCATTTTTCGATATGGCTGAGTACCAGAACACGACAGTTTCCTCGGGTGAAATGACCCAGCGATTTATTGAGTTCGTCATGATGCAGGCCCAGAATGCCGCGTTCATGCTAGGGCAAATCCCGCATCCCCAAACGGGGAAAGCCGACGTCAATCTGGATATGGCTCAGCTGTTGATTGATCAACTGGTGATGATTCAGGATAAGACGACTGGGAATCTGAACTCGGACGAATCGAAGATTTTGGCCGGAGCCATCTCGAACTTGCAGATGGCGTTTGTGGAGGTTGTCCGGGCCGAGCAAACACCTGGCGCAGGTGTTTCAAGTACGGCCCCGCGGCCGGCTGAATCAACCCCAAAGGTTGAACAGCAGAAGCCGGCCGCAGTGACTGCAGCAGAGCAAACGGACGCCGAAGGAAAGAAAAAGTTCGTCAAGAGCTACGGGTCCTGAGGCGACCCGTTGGGTTCTGGCGGAGTCGTTCTGGTTGAGTGGTTGCCAGGCCGGCCGTTGAACAGTGAAAAGATTCGAGATACGGGGCGTGGAGATTGGGGGAGGGCAGCCTGTTTACGTCCTTGGTCCGTGCGTAATCGAGTCGGAGGATTTCGTTCTCTCCATTGCCGCGGATCTGAAGAAGATCTGTGACAGGGTCGGAATCAGTTGGATTTTCAAGGCTTCGTATGACAAAGCCAACCGGACATCGGTCAAGTCGTATCGCGGGTTCGGAGTGGAGGCGGGGTGCCGGCTGCTGCGCAAAATCGGCGATGAACTGGAGGTGCCTGTAACGACGGATGTCCATTCGCCCGACGAGGCGCGAGCGGCGGCGCAACATATCGAACTGCTGCAAATCCCGGCCTTTCTGAGCCGTCAGACCGATCTGATTCGAGCGGCGGCGGAGACGGGTCGGGCCGTCAATGTCAAGAAGGGCCAATTTCTGGCGCCCTGGGACGTTCGAAACATCGCGGATAAACTCGAAACCTTCGGGTGTTCATCCTACGTCTTTACCGAGAGGGGGGTAAGTTTTGGTTACAACAATCTGGTGGCAGACATGCGGTCCCTCTATTGGATTCGGGAACTTGGCTATCCGGTGATTTTCGACGCGACACATTCGGTCCAACGCCCGAGCGGTGCGGGAGACCGCAGCGGTGGGGACGGCGTGCTGGCGCCTGTGCTTGCGAAGGCCGCCGCCGCCGCCGGATGCGACGGAATATTTATTGAGACTCACTATGATCCCAGCCGCGCGCTTTCAGACGGTCCGAACCAGATCCCGTTGCGAGAGCTGCCTGGTCTGCTGGGGAAGCTCAAGCAAATCCATGAGATTAGCTGCTAAAACCATCGTCGCGGTTTGTCTGATTGGCAGTTCGGTGGGGGGAATGGCTGACGACAGCGACCAAAGCCCGCGAATCGAGTTGCCTGTACCGATTGGCCACGATGTCAAAGGGCTCCGTCTTCCGGTGCGCAACGACCAGGGAAAAATGGATATGCAATTTGATGTGGAAACTGCCCGGCGCCTGGATGACCAGAACGTCGAAATGCACAGCGCCGTGATTCAAACGTACAATCAACAGACAGAAAAACCCGATGCAAAGATCTATTTGGAAGATTCCGAAATGAACCTCGCTACGGAAGTCATTCAGACAAAAGATCCGGTGAAAATCACGCGTGAGGACTTCGTGTTGACTGCGGATTCGGGGGTTTTCAATTCAAAAACGCGCCAGGGCGTGGTGTATGGGCACATCCACCTCGTCATCTACAATCGCAGTGAATTTCAAACGAAGTCCGATTCCGACGGTCAACAAGAACAGCAACCTTAGTGAAAAAGATCACCATCTTGTTTGGAACGGCTCTGATTATTGGTACACTGCCTGGCATGGCCCAGCAGGCCACTCCCTCTCCAACGGGCAAACCGGCCGCATCGTCCTCGCGCGGTGCCCACGCGCATGCGCCAGGAGCCAAGGCGCCGCCGGGTGCCGGTCAACCGGTCGGATCCGCGGCCGGCACCAGCGGGAAAAACGGGTCAAACGACGTGTTGGGTGGAGGTGACAAAGATACTGAAAAAGGTCCGACGGAGATCACGGCGACGCAAGAAGCGCAGTTCGATACCAAGAGCCGGAGCGGGGTCTTTATTGGGGACGTCAAGGTGGTCGATCCGCAATTCACAATGACGGCGGATCGGTTGACCGTTCACCTGAACCGAGATGAAGATGGCGGCGGCTTAAGAGAGGCGGAAGCCGAGGGGCATGTTGTGATTGTGCACATCAATCAAACGAAACCGGCCAGTCAACCGGGGCAACCGCAGAACGGCGCAACGCCGGTTCCAAGCGCGCGGCCCGGGTCGTCACCCGCTGCGACACCTGCGCAAAGCCAGCAGCCGACGACATCCGTCGGTAAGGGAGATAAGGCTTTGTATGTTGCAAAGGACGGTTCAGTCACATTGACCGGTTGGCCAACGGTGACTCAAAATGGCAATACGCACATAGCGACCTCACCCAATACGAAGATGATTCTCTTCCGCGACGGAAAGATGCAGACGTTTGGCAGTACCAGAACATTGATCGAGGATAAAAGCACTACAGGTAATTCGAATGCCAATAGCACCCACTAGACTCGAAGTTGGATCCCCGGCCTTGGAGATGAAGCGACCAGTCGAAAAGCGGATTCTGCAGACGGACAAACTGGTCAAGATTTATGGTGGCCGGTCCGTCGTGAACGGCATCGATATCCATGTCAACGAAGGTGAAATCGTGGGGTTATTGGGGCCAAATGGTGCTGGTAAAACGACTACGTTTTATCTTATAGTTGGGCTGGTTCGACCCAACGGCGGCCGAGTTTACTTTCAGGATCGTGACGTGACAGGGTTTGCGATGCATCGCAGAGCGCGAATGGGAATGGGTTATCTTCCCCAGGAAGAATCCATCTTCCGGAAACTGACCGTCGAGCAGAACATGCTGGCCATCCTGGAGATACGCCGGATGTCGCGCAGAGAACGGCACCGCCGCTGCGATGAGTTGCTACGGCAGTTCGGCATTGAGAATCTCGCGAAAAATCAGGCGCTCACCTTAAGCGGCGGCGAAAAGCGCCGACTAACCATCGCAAGGTCGCTGATAACAAACCCGAAGCTGATGATGCTTGACGAGCCATTCAGTGGAGTCGATCCGATTGCTGTTTCGGAAATCCAGCAGCATATCTCCAATCTCAGAAACTCGGGTCTCGCAATTTTGATAACGGATCATAACGTCCGTGAAACGTTGGAGATCGTGGATCGAGCCTATTTGATTTTTGACGGTCGAGTCGAGAGCCAGGGGACTCGGGACTTTTTGATCAACGACCCGATCAGCCGTCAGCTCTATCTTGGCGAACGTTTTCGAATGTAACCCTCGAGCCATGTGGCCAATCCTGTGTTCCCGAAGATCGGAGCCGACAACGTTGGCGTGGCGGGTACGTTTTGTGCTTTCTGACCTTTCATCGGACCGGTCAGCGGTCCATAACCCACAACTAGAAAGCGCCCAAATATGCAGATTCAGAATGCAAATCCACCAATCCAGGTGACTGGGAGGCATGTCAGTGTCACGGATGCGATGAAGGAGTATTGCCGGCGTCGGCTGGCAAGCCTTCACCTGGACTATCCAAAGATTATCGAAGTACAAATAATCATGGATGTTCAGAAGTACCGTCACACGGCCGAGGTGATTTTGCATTGTAGCAACCACATTACGCTGGAGGCGACAGCCGTCAGCGATGATATGTACGTTTCAGTTGACGAGGTCGTTGACAAAATCGGGCAGCAGATGCGCAAATATAAGACCCGCCTGATGCGGCAGCATCGGCCTCGAAAAGACACCGTCCGGCTGCTCGAAGAAAAAGTGTTACGTTGGGAATGGGTCGCCGGCACGCACGAAGGCCTGAGCAGCGCCAGCGTCGCCGAGCATGAACCGGAGACGGCAACCCCCGCGGCGGAACCGTTCCTCATTCACAGCGAAAAATATCCTGTGAAGCCGATGTTCACCGACGAAGCGGTACTCCAGATTGAGATGTCGTCGAAACAGTTTCTCGTTTTTCTGAACGCTAAAACGGAGCGTGTGAACGTGATTTACCGGCGAAAGAACGGAGACTTCGGATTAATCGAACCGACCTTAACCTAACCTGAACGGACAAAGTTTCTGTGCCCGGGCAGTGCCGTGCGTTCAACACGGTGACCCGGGCACTTTTCTTTTATCGCAGGGCGTGCAGAATCGGTGCGTTAATTGCAATGGATGCGCAGAAAAAGTTTGCTACTATTGCGCGGGTGAACGCTGTGAACCAGCGATAAGGAGCCTGTAGAGCCGGAGGCGCCAAACGTGAGAAATCAATCTGCCAAAGAATGAGACAAGGGAAGTTACCTTTTATCAGGGTTGGCGAATTTTACACGCGGCACGCTGAGGCGCTACAGCTCAAACTGGTCGGACCGGCCCGGGGTTTTGACCGAAAAATTCGGGAACCGACCATCAACAGACCCGGTCTGGCGCTTTCGGGATTCTTCACCTACTTCGCAGGAAAACGGATTCAAGTCCTCGGCAATGCGGAGGCTAGTTATCTGAAGAGTTTGCCGGAAACCGAGCAGCAGACGCGATGCACGCAACTCTGTGAGCGGTCGATCCCGTGTATCGTTTTGTCCCGGCATTTGCCGGTGCCGAAGGCCCTCGCCGATGCCGCGATGCGCCTGGATATAGCGATTTTTCGAACGCCGATGGTTACGATGCGTTTTATCAATGCGGCGACGATCGGGTTAGAAATGGATTTTGCACCGGTGACAACAGAGCATGGAAGCATGGTCGATATCATGGGCATTGGCGCGCTGATTCGCGGGTCGAGCGGTGTCGGAAAAAGCGAGTGTGTTCTGGGGCTGATCGAGCGCAGCTATAGCCTTGTGAGCGACGATGTCACCCGATTTCGTGTTCTGGACGGCCGTGAACTGGTCGGCACTGCTCCGGATTTGACGCGGTACCACATGGAAGTCCGAGGGCTCGGAATAATTAATGTCGCCTCGATCTTTGGAGTTGGTAGTATCCGGATCGAGAAACGGCTTGATCTCGTGGTGACGCTCAAGGACTGGCAGGAGCTTGAAGAGGTTGACAGGATTGGACTTGAGCAAGAGTTTTACGACATTCTGGGGATTCGCATTCCGCACATCACCATTCCAGTCCGGACCGGCCGCGATGTGGCTCGATTGGTGGAGGTGGCTGCGCTTGATCAAAAGCTGAAAAGCCTCGGTCAGAACAGCGCGGTGGAATTTAATCAACGATTGCTGAATTTAATGCAAGTGAGTAAGGAGATGTGATGGGTTTACTCGGTAAGCGACCGGCTGTTTCCAAGGTTCAAAAGGAGGTCACAATTTTGAACAAGCTCGGCTTACATGCCCGTCCGGCCGCCATGTTCGTACGCGCCGCCAACAAGCACAGGGCCGAGATCTGGGTCGAGAAGGCCGGCGAACAAGTCAACGGAAAAAGCATTATGGGTCTCATGATGCTTGCGGCTGGCCAGGGGGCCAAACTCATTATTTCTGCGGAAGGTGCAGATGCTGACCAGGCTATTCAGGAACTCGAACTACTGATTCAAAAACGGTTCGATGAGGAATAAGACCTGAATGAGCACACAGGAGGAAAGATTTCACGGCGTTGGAGTCGCTCCGGGGATTGCGCGGGGCGTGGTTTTTCTTCATAAACCAGATGACGAAGAACCACCAAAACGAAGGCTCGACGATTCCGAAGTTGCCAGGGAGATCGTCCGTTTTGAAACCGCCCTGATCGCGACCCGGGCACAGATTCTGGAAATGCAGCAACGGATCGCGGAAGCGATCGGGGCGAAGGACGCCAGCATATTTGATGCGCATCTGCTGGTTGTCGAGGACCGCACGCTGATCGACGAGGTGCTGCGCAACCTTGAGAAAGAGAAATTCAATGTCGAATTTGTCTTTTCTGAGGTTGCCAACCGGTACGCGGCGACCTTGAGCGAAATTGACGATCCCTACCTTCGGGAGCGTGCATTCGACATCCATGATGTCACCCGGCGCGTCATTCGGAATCTGCTCGGGAGATCGACCAAAACCCTCGGAACGCTCGATCTGCCGCAAATCGTTGTTGCCCATAACATCACCCCTTCGGATACGGCGACGCTCAATCGCCAGCTCGTGCTCGGATTCGCGACCGATGTCGGGAGCCGAACCTCTCACACGGCGATCATGGCGCGCTCGCTCAACATTCCTGCGGTCGTCGGGCTGAAAGACATCTCGGAGAGGTTGCGACCTGGGGAGCATGTTCTATTGGATGGAACGAATGGGTTGGTGATTCTAAACCCGACCGATCAGACCCTCTGGGAATATGGTGAAATCGAAGTCAAGCTCGAGCACGTCGAGGAGGTTCTGACAGGGCTCCGCGACACGATCAGCACGACGTTGGATGGGCGCCATGTCATTCTGTCTGCGAACATCGAACTCCCTGAAGATGTTCCGTTGGTGATTGAAGCCGGCGCGGAAGGGATCGGCCTATACCGGACAGAATTTTTCTTTCTGAACAAGAACGATTTACCGACGGAGGAAGAACAGTACAACACTTATCGGGCGGTGGCGGAGGCAATGCAGCCCGAATCGATCATTATCCGGACGCTTGACATCGGCGGAGACAAATTCCTGAGTCACTCGCACCTGCCAGCGGAGATCAACCCTTTCCTCGGGTGCCGCGCGATCCGGTTTTGTCTTGACCGGCCCGATATATTCAAGGCTCAGCTTCGCGCAATACTGCGCGTGAGCGCGCTTGGAAACGTTCGGATGATGTTTCCGATGATTTCCGGCCTCTCGGAACTGCGTCAGGCAAAGGAAGTCCTCGAAAGCTGCAAGGCGGAACTCACTGAAGAGGGCAAACCGTTCAAGGAAGATATTGAGCTCGGAATCATGATCGAGGTCCCAAGCGCGGTCCTGGTGGCGGAAGCCTTGGCAAAAGAGGTCGATTTTTTCAGCATCGGAACAAACGACTTGATTCAGTACACGATCGCCGTGGACCGCGTAAACGAACGGATCGCGCATCTGTATGAACCGACGCACCCGGCGATTTTGCGACTCATCGAGATGACTGTGGCAGCGGCTCACGCCGAAGGGATCTGGGTGGGTGTCTGTGGTGAGATGGCCGGTGAAATCACGCTGACGCCTCTGCTGCTGGCCCTTGGCGTGGATGAATTAAGCGTCAGCGCAGGATTAGTTCCGCGGGTAAAAAAAGCAGTGCAGACTTTGGACACAAAGGAATGCGCCAGGCTGCTCGAGGAGACGCGAGGTTTGACGTCAGCCACTGAGATTCTGGCCCGATGCGAAGAAGTCGCCAGACGGCATTACGCGGAGTTGCTCGGATAGGAGAAAGGAAGGGCGCGGTTGGCGGGTTGTCATCCCGACTTTGCTGCCTTGTAGAAATTTGTTACACGGGCTGCACAGAGCGTCCGGCCCGATTCTTCGTGCGAGATCTCGACGGTGTGCACAACCAGTTTGGACGAGTGCCGAACGATCGTGGCCCTGGCGAGAATATGACCGTCGGAAACCGAGCGAATGTGGCTGCCGTTAATTTCGATTCCCACGGGAACTGCTTGGCTTATATCAATACCCCAACAGGCATGGAGGCTGGCCGCCGTTTCGGCGAGCAGTTTCGCGTTGATGGTGGGGATTTTCACAGCCGCCGCGGAGGAGCGTCCACCGCCGGCGATCGCCTGCGGTGGTGCCGTAATTGCGCGCGGCACCGCGACGCGCGCGCTCG
>CAZMNG010000122.1:0-8422 GCA_964567505.1 uncultured Chthoniobacterales bacterium | reverse complement strand
TGCGGTATCGGTGCGCAAATCGCGGCGACGTTGCAGGAAAACCTTTTCGACGAACTTGACGCCCCGATCGGGCGAGTCTCCGCGCTGGACGCACCGGCCATCTACAGTCCGCCACTTGAGAAGCGTCAATTGCCGGATGCCGACCGCGTTATCGCAAAAGCTCTTCAGAGCTGTTAGGTCTTGCTGCTTATGCCCATCGCAATCGAAATGCCGAAACTGAGTGATACCATGACCGAGGGGACTCTGGTCAAATGGCTCAAGAAAGTTGGGGACACCATCACCGTCGGCGATATTCTCGCCGAAGTTGAGACGGACAAGGCCACCATGGAAATGGAGGCCTTCGACGAGGGGGTATTGGCTGAGATTTACGTCCAGGACGGAGGCAAAGTCGAGGTCGGTCAGAAACTGGCCATTCTTATCGCCAAAGGAGAAAAACTGAGCTCTGACGGGGCTCCACCGGCCGCGGACAAGAAACCGGAACCTTCGGCGGCTCCGGCTGAAGCCGAAGGGGACGTCAAGACGCCGATGCAACAGAATTCTGAATCGAGCTCTGCGGAAAGCAGCGCCTCGGACAGGATCAAAGCGTCGCCACTGGCAAAGAAATTAGCCAGCGAAATGGGTGTCGACCTTGGCAGGCTTCAGGGAAGTGGTCCGGGAGGCCGGATCATTCGAGACGACGTTGTGGCGGCCGCACATTCGTCGGCGCCGAAGCAAGAGACAACCCCTCAAACACCGGCAGTCGCTCCACCTCCAATCGCTCCATCGGCACCGAAAGCGCCGGCTTTCGTGCCTGCGCTCCAAGACAAGAAAATCCCGCTTTCCGGCATGCGGAAAACGATCGCGGCACGTCTGTTCGAGAGCAAAACGACCATCCCGCACTTCTATCTGCAGGCAGAAATCGACGCGGAACCGCTCGTCACGCTTCGACAGACCATTAACACCGCGGCAGAGGCCGCCGGCCTCGGCAAATTAACCGTGAACGACTTTATCTTGAAAGCCACCGCGGTCGCTGTCAGCAGGGTACCGCTTGCAAACGCAGCTTTCGGAGGTGATTCAATCATTCAATTCGCCGATGTCCAACTCGCATGCGCCGTCGCGGTGGAAGAGGGCCTTGTGACGCCTGTCATTCGCCAGGCGCAGAACAAATCCATCAGCCAGATCAGCGCCGAGGTAAAGGACCTGGCATCGCGTGCCCGATCAAAGAAATTGAAGCCGGAAGAATACCAGGGAGGCACGATCACGGTCTCCAACCTTGGCGGCTACGGCGTAGAGCAGTTTTACGCGATCATCAATCCGCCGCAGTCTGTCATCGTCTCGGTCGGAACGATTGTGAAGAAACCGGTCATCAATGCGGCAGGGCAAATCGTCCCAGGGCAACGAATCATCCTGGGTGTAAGCTGCGACCACCGGGTTGTGGATGGAGCGGTTGGTGCACAGTTTCTTTCGGAACTGAAACGGTTCCTGGAGAACCCGACGCTGCTACTGATCTAAAATTTCTATGAAATACGACCTGGTGGTCATTGGCGGCGGTCCAGCCGGCTACGTTGGAGCAATCCGCGCGGCGCAACTTGGAAAGAAAGTCGCTTGCGTTGAAAAAGAAAGGGCAGGGGGGACCTGTCTTAACTGGGGGTGCATCCCTACCAAATCGCTTTTGCGGAACGCCGAGCTGTATCACCTGCTCCAGAAACGAGCCGCAGATTTCGGCTTCAAATTCGATAATCTATCTTACGATTGGAAAAAGATTATCTCCCGGAGCCGAGGCGTTGCGGATAAACTCGCAGGAGGCGTCGAATTCCTCTTCAAGAAAAGCAAGATCGACTACCTGCGCGGTGAAGCGTCGATCACCGGACCGGGCAAAGTCTGCTATAAAACGAAAGAGGGGAAAACCGAGACGGTCGACACGGACAATATTCTCGTTGCCACCGGCGCAGTCTCTCGCGACCTGCCTGGATTGCCAACGAATGGGAAAACGGTCCTGAACAGCCATGATGCCATGATCGTCGACCCACAGCCGCGAAGACTCATCGTGATCGGCGCCGGAGCGATTGGAATTGAGTTCGCCTCGTTCTTTAACGCGTTCGGGACCGAAGTCACCGTCGTGGAGATGCTGCCAAACGTTCTCCCCGTTGAAGACACCGAAGTAAGCGTTGTGTTGGAAAAATCGCTCGCGAAACAGGGCATCAAAATCTACACGGGCGCGAAAGTCACGAAGACGGAAGTCACAGAAAAGAGCGTCACAGTTACAATCGAGGGCAAGAAACAGGGAAAACTGGAAGGGGATACTCTCCTGGTTGCGGTTGGGGTTGCCCCGCTGGTGCCGGAGGGAGTTTCGCTGAAGCTCGATGCAAAAGGTTATATCGAGGTAAATGACCGATATGCGACGAGCGTAGATGGGATTTACGCCGCAGGGGACGTAATCGGGCCTCCTTGGCTGGCACACGTCGCGAGCTGGGAAGCGATTCAGGCAGTCGACGGGATTTTCACCGACCACAGGCCAAAGCGTATCCGCGTGTTTCCAGGGTGCACCTACTGCCAGCCGCAGGTCGCCAGCGTCGGTCTGACTGAGAGAGCGGCCGCCGAGCAAGGACTTAAATTCAAGGTCGGTAAATTCCCGTTCTCAGCGAGCGGGAAGGCGCTTGCGATCGGCGAACCGGAAGGTTTTGTAAAACTGATCATCGGCGAGCCCCACGGCGAGATCCTCGGAGCACATATCATCGGTGCGGAAGCGACCGAACTCATCGCCGAGCTTGGATTGGCAATCACCGCCGAAGTTACGTTTGAGGAGATCGAAGCGACGATTCACGCGCATCCGACATTGAGCGAGGCGGTCCACGAAGCAAACGAAGCCGCATTCGGATTGGCCATCCATATCTGAGTGCTCCCGTTCCGGCAGTTGTTCACACCTCTCAGAGGGATGGTAGATTTTTCAGCCACAAAGATTCTTCTTCATAACCATGTGAACTACTTGGATCAGAACTCGTAAACCGTTCTGATTGAACAGCGAAGACGATTCCCAGCTTGTGAACAATTTCATAACCCGGGTTGTAAAACTACGAACAAAGACCGGTTGAACGAAGTTGTTCGCGGTTGCCCAAGGTTATCGACATTTCGGGCACAATTCCCTTCACAGCTTCCAATCCGGGGCGATCCGGCGGCCGCCCGACGCGGCTAATTCCGATCCGGCCTGGGCGGGATCGGCATTCACTCCGGCAGATGTCGGAGCTCCATGCGGGTTAGCCGAGATCAAGCAAAGACCCGAAATCGGGGTCGTAGAGCCGCTTGTATGTCCTGATAGCGAAACCGTCGGTCATCCCGGCGATGTAATCGCACAGGACACGGGCACGAGCCCGTGGGCTCTGCTTCAGGCGAATGATCCGATCGAAGCTCTCCGGTAGCAGACGAAGCCCATTCTCGTTGAGATAGCTCTCCGCAAATGCTGCAAATAACCCTTCCAGAATGACCTTGCCTTTGCGTTCCAGCTGATGGAGCTGCGAATGATCGAACACGAGGTCTTGCGAGAGTTTTTTGTAAAAGTCGGCTTCTGCCCGCACCGCAGGATCGACAAACAAGCTGAATCGGTAGCGGTTCGTGATGGAAGCGGCCGGCCCGGTCCGCTCGATCAACGAACAGGAACGGATGAACGACCCAATTTTTTTGCTGAACCGTGATTCGGCTTTTCCGTCCCGGATTGCGGACAGAATCGTGTCGGCATGGTGGGCCTGGTCCGCTTGAAGATTTTCGTTTTCAGCCCACCGTTTTACGCGTTCGAATCGCAGGAATCCGGCATTCATACTATCTACCAGATCATTCAAGCAATACGCAGTGTCGTCCGCCCAATCCATGATTTCGCATTCGAGGCTTCGGTAGTGGTCCAGATCGTCGACTTTTGACAGCTCGATGTCAGCAAGGGCGAAGGTGCGGAGATAGTCCTGTTCGTCGTAGATGAAGTGGTTGTGTGCATCTGGTTTTTCCCGGAAGAGCCGTTTATACTTCAGGATTCCGTCCAGGAACGCCCTGGTAGGATTCATCCCACGTCGCGAATCTAGGCCGGGATAGATTGTTTCGGTCACGATTTGCAGGCTCTGTGCGTTGCCTTCAAAACCGCCGAATGGTTTCATGAGCTGGTGCAACGTTCGTTCCCCGGCGTGACCAAACGGCGAATGTCCAAGGTCATGCGTAAGACAGACAGCTTCGATTAGATCCGGATCGATGAAAAAATCTTCGCTCAGGACGGGGGAGGTCTGCCTGAGAAATGAAGAGATAGAGCGGCCGATCTGGGCGACTTCGAGCGAATGGGTTAAGCGTGTTCGATAAAAATCGAATTCGCCGGACAGGAACACCTGCGTCTTGGCCTGCAGCCGGCGAAACGCGGAACTATAAATAATCCGATCTCTGTCCGTCTGGAACGCGGTTCGATAATCGTCCGGTTCACGTCGCTGAAGGTTTTCGAGATCAAATCGGTTGTAGAAGTCGTTTTCTATCAGATGCCTCACGACTCCGTAGTTTAGCCGTAGAGCGGCACCGGGGGAAGGGGGATTCGTTACAGAGCAATAACCGAAACTCTTGAGCAATTGCGAACCTGTCAGTGCACGTGACGCCTGAAACAGTCGGCGGCATGATCGTTGACGACTCCGACTGCCTGCAACCACGCGTAGACAATGACCGGTCCGACGAACTTGAATCCGCGCTGTTTGAGAGCTTTCGATATCTCTTCCGAAAGTGGGGATTGCGTCGGGACAGGGCCACTGTTCTGGATTGGCTTCCCGCCGGCCATGTTCCAGATGAATTTCGAGAAATCTTCGCCGGCTCTCTGCATTGCCAGGTAGGCGCGTGCGCCACCGATCGTCGCCGCAATCTTCGCGCGGGATCGAACAATACCGGGGTCTTGGAGGAGGCGCGCGATATCCTCGTCGCTGAATTTCGCAACAGCTTCAGGATCGAAGTTCTTGAAAGCTCTCCGGAACGCGTCGCGCTTTTTCAGGATCGTACTCCAGGAAAGGCCCGCTTGAAATCCATCCAGCATCAACTTTTCCCAAAGTGCACGACTGTCGTACTCTGGCACGCCCCATTCCGTGTCGTGATACTCCTGCATCAAAGGATCGCTCTCCGACCAGGCGCACCGATGCACCGCTGTGTTCGAATAAGCGCTTTTCGTTTTCATCTCGGGCGGAACGGTTCTCGTACCCATATGCAGGTGGCGGACAAGTTACAACACGAGCGTGACAACAGTGTGTCAGGAGGAAAGGCAGTCTGCCTGTCTCAGATGGGTATCGATCCGGCCACGATTCACTGCGCCGGCGATGCGATCGGTGACGCCGTCGGGCCGGGGCTCTCAGTCGGGGCAGGGGATGATTCCGCAGCCGGTGATGGAGCTGGGGAAGCGGCTACGGTCGGTTCCGGCGTCGCCGTGGGGCTTGGGGAAGGTATGGGTACCGGGGTCGGGGACGGAGCCGGTGATGGGGTGGGAGATGGCGTCGGGGATGCCTTCGTAATGATCTCGTCGCGCCGTTTCAGCAGTTGTTGCAGAACATAGTCGGGAACCAGATAAACCCAGTTCTCGAAAGATTTCTCTTTCTGCAGCTGCTCTTTCAGGCTCGCAAGCTTTTGCTTGAATGCTTCGTCTTTCGCTTTCTTCTCGTCCGGCTTTTCGTTTGCTTCCGGCAGGCGAGTCGTTTGCAGATCCGCGTTCACTGTGAACTGCGCATACCGAGTTTTGTCCGGACCCTGTTTTCCCAGGAGGAAATTATACGTAAACCCATCAACCGTTTTGATTGTGACCTTGAACGGGTCTTTCAGCCCGGATTCATCCGATGAAACGGTGGATGGCCGGACGTCGAGGAATGTCGGCGAAAAACTCGATAATCCTTCTGCGAAAGTCTTGTCCAAGGTCTCGCCCGGTTGCAACCCGTCGAGCTGCCACTCTGCCTTTGGGTCCTTACGTTCGATTTTCCAGCCCGGGTTGTTGGTCCAGGGCGTTTGATCGACTTCTGTCAATTCACCGGGCGAAATAAAGGTCTTGTCCAACCACGCTCCAGGCGTCACCGGATCGATGCTGTAAAACGACTCCGAAACGAGATAGACATGGTCCTTAACCGCCGGGTTGTAGATAAATCGGCCGCTGGCGGCCGCACCGGTTGCCGCATCGGTCCGATCCACGGATTTGCCGATGATCAACGAAGCAATTTCCCTGTCTTTGTCCCCTAGCAAGTCGATCTCGATGCCGGAATCGTCGCCTTGACCCGGTGCGAGCACTTTGAGCCGGCCTAGCTGGGACGGCCCGATCTGCATGTCCTGGCCGATTTTAAGTTGCCAGAGGGTTTTCATAAGATCCTGGATTTTGGAGAAATCAGCCGGGTAATTGTTTCTGTCAGCGACGGTCCATTTATCATCCTTTTTCTCAAGGGCCACGCTGGCAGGGGCAGATCGGATCTTGATCTTCGTGATGTCGTTGATCGCTAGATTCGGAAGGACGGTTGCTGCCGCTTTTGACTCGTCCCATTTGGCCGATTGCGATAGTTCGAAGAAGGTGCCGGCTATCCCAACAACGATCGCTATAACCAGCAGTGTTATAAGATGGCTCTTCTTCATCGAGCAGCGCGTTTACGGCGTTTAACAAGAGCCAATCCCAGTCCGACAAGCGTCACGAGGATCGGCATTCCGGCGATATCAATCCATTTCACCGTGTTTTGGAGCGAGTCGATCTCCTCCCGAAGATTTTTCCGGACCTGCTTCAATTCCCGATTAATTGTCGCTTCGCTCTCCTGGAATTTCTTTATTTCGGCCTGCTGTTCAGGCGAGAGAAGCGTTTTCTGGTCAGTCTGTTTGCCGGTTTCCAGAGCCGCGAGTTTTTGGCGGGTCTGATTGAGATTATCTTCGAGCTCATCGATCTTGCTCTGGTACTTCTGCTGGGCCGCTGCCGCCATTTTGTTGACGACCACAAAAGGACGACTCCCCGATGCGCGGCTCCGGATCCCGATCAGATTGGAATCACCGGCGAGCTGTTCCACGCAGCTTTGGATGAAATTCAGGTTGCCATTCGATGGGATGAATACGGTTTGAGCCAAAACCTGCTGAGCGCGCCCAGCGATCGAGTCATAGGCAAAATCGGAGTCACCGACTAGAATCACGACTCCTTCGGACTTCGCTTCTTTCAACGGCTCCGGAGCCGGGGTCGCTGAAGCGGTCGGGGTCGGGCTTGGGGAAGGGCTCCCGGTGTTCTTGTCGGCCGGTTTGCCGTTTGGAAATGCGGTCTTGAACTTACCGGTTAGCCGAATCGCAATCGGGTAATCCGTGTTGGTGCTCTTCATCGCTTTTTGCACAGCATCCGGTCCGGCTTGCAGAAGGGCCGTATCGACAAGCGCTGCCTGTTTGGTTGAATGCACCAGGACGTCCTCTTTCAGCCCCTCCGCCGGCTTGCCGTTGAATGCGCCGGCATAGGGCAACAAGAGATCGCTCAGCGCTGCACCGAGCACGTCTTCCTTGTTAATGCCGTCTGCTGTGATCGAAAGGATCGTCGGATCCGACAGGACGTTGTTCTGGCGCTGGATCTGCGTCGCGAAATTCGGGTCCGCAATAAGCTTTTCTGTCTGAAAATTGATTCCCCACGCCGGCAGCAGTTTGTCCAGCGTTGAACTGAACCCGGCCGCGCCGCCGTAGGGACCAGCCAGCTGCGCTTCAACGAACGAGAACGGGTCGAGCAATGCAACCATTTTGCCGCCGCGGAGCAGGAACTGGTCAATCGCAAACTGGGCCTGGTCGGTTACACCCTGTGGCTGGACGACGACCAGGACGGTGATATCGTTGTCGATCTTGTCCGTCGTCAGCGGAATGTCGCGAACCGTGTAATTTTGCTTAAGCTCCGTCAGGAAAACCCAGGGCGGGGTCGGTTGTTGCTGCTGCTGCATCATCATCATTGGCGCCGCCTCCCTTCCGGTCACCGGCAAAGCGCTCATCACGCCGATCACCGGTTTTTTCGGATTCGCCACACTGGAAATTGCCCTGGAAAGATCGTATTCGAGCAGCGTCTCGCGATCCGGGCTGAGAAATGGAATCGTTGTTTTCGCGTCGAGACAACTGACGGCAATGCCGAAATAGACCTTGTCGGATTGATCAGTTTCCTGGCCGTCGATCCCGTCGAGATTTGCCGAGTCTTCCGCGTCGGAATCCGGTTTGGGATCAAGTTTGATTACTTTGACTTTGCCGTGGCTGTACTGCTGGTATTCGTCCAGAAGGTCCTGCACTTCCTGCGCATAGGTGCGGAGCGGGACCGGCACCGCCGCGTTGTCCTTGCTGAAGTAAAACCGCACCACGACGTCCGTATCGAGCTTGTCGAGAATCTTTTTCGTGCCGTCCGATAATGTGTAGAGTTTGTTTTTGGTCAGGTCGGATCGAAACTTGAACAGACCGCCCAGAACGTTGACCG
>CAZMNG010000121.1:3129-8443 GCA_964567505.1 uncultured Chthoniobacterales bacterium | reverse complement strand
TCCAGGTCGAGTTTTCCCGACCCGAGAATCGGTATTGCGTCCACGCGCTTGATCGTCCTGGGGATCCATAGCATCGGAAGACCAGCCGCAAGCAACAGCTCCCGAAGCTTCTCTGGAGATAAATCCTGCGTCGTGAGCAACACAAGCGATTCACCCTTTACGTTGTCCGGTAAACCAATGATGGCGACCACTCGCTCGTCTTCGGATTTGAATCCGAAAGACTCGACGATTTTCGATTCAATCGTTTCGTGCGGAACCATTTCGCCGGCGATCTTGGAGAAGCGCGAGAGCCGGCCCTCAATATAAAGGAAACCGTCTTCATCGAGCCAGCCGAGATCGCCGGTCTTAAGCCAACCGTCGCGGAGGGTCGCATCAGTCTGTTCGCGTGCGTTCAGATAACCTTCAAAAACGTTCGGACCCTTTAACCAGAGCATCCCAAGTTGGTCCGGCGGCAACAATGCATCCGTGTCCGGATCACGAATCTGCGCGGCTTCACCGGGCAACAATTTGCCAACGGACCCGAGCCGGCTGGACGGTTGGATCGTGTCACCCGGCCGGTTTTGAGCCGGATCCGGCAGATTCGAGCTGACGACCGGCGACGCCTCCGTCAATCCGTATCCCTGCAGGACATCGTGCCCGAATTTTTCCTTAAATGCCTTGGCGAGTTCATTTGGAAGTTTTTCGGACCCAGTCACAAGCAGCTTGATCGTGTCGAATTGTTTTGGTTCGGTCCGCTTAAGGTAGCTGCGCAGGAATGTCGGCGTCGTCACGAGTAAAGAGATTTTGTAACGTTCGATCAGCTCGGCGTTTTTGACCACGTCGACGGGAGAAGGATAAGTCACTGCCCGGACGCCGACGATCATCGGGTACCAAAGTGTCACAGTGCAGCCAAAGCTGTGGAAGAACGGAAGCGATGTCAGAACCGAGTCTTTGGGTCCGAGATTCACAACTGAACCGAACTGGTTGACATTGCCGAGCAGATTTCGGTGACTGAGCACGACACCCTTCGGCTCGCCCGATGATCCACTGGTAAAGAGAAGAACCGCCTCCTTCCGATTCCCGTCATGGGGCAGCCTGAGAATATTGCTCAGCAGCCATGCCGGCGTGATCGCGACAATCAGCCGCCAGAGAATGATTTTCGGTTTCAGCTGCGGGATCAGTTCTTCCAATCGGAAAACATGTTTCGGCCAGGGAAAATCGGCGAGCCGTTTGATGACCGGCTTCGCGGTGATCGCGTGCAAAAGTTGGGCCTGGTTAATAGCGGACTGGAGAGCGGCGCGCCCCGTCGTGAAGTTCAGGTTGACCGCAACCTTGTTCGCCAGGATAATCGCGACGTTGGCGACAAAAGCGCCTGCACTTGGTGGCAGGACGATGCCGACCCGCTCACTCGGGCAATGACTTCGGATCCATCGGCTGAGGGCGATCGCAGCCGCAAGCAGGTCCCCGCGCTTCAACACGCGGCCATCCAGTCCGTCAACGACGGCGTGATCGAATTGACCCCGTTTCAGCCCTCTGACAGTCGCGCGCCCGAGATGGCCCACAAGTTCCGGGCGTCGCTGGTAACAGAACTCCCCAAGCTCCAAGAGCTTTTGCCGTGTGCCGGCGACGTCAACGGATGCGGCTGGGACCGGCGTCCCGAAAGCAATCGTCGCAACCTGCGGAATCCGTTTCGGCCATTTGAAAAAACACCGACCTCCTTCGAACGAGAATATTGAACCCCATAGGCCATCGAGCCAGACGGGAACCACGCCGCACCGGGTAAGCCGCGCGATCAATTCGAATCCTTTGTGCAACTTCAGCAATGTGCCGGTCCGGCTCAATTCCCCCTCGGGATAGATGCAAACGATTTCACCTTGTTTGATCCTCGCCACGGCTTCCCGCAACGCATCTTTGGCCCGGGCATTCGAGATCGGGATAGCTTCAATGAGCCGGAAAATAGGGTTTAACCATCCAATCCGGTATATCGACTCGTGAATAATGAACCGGATGGGCCTGGGACATGCCAGCTGCAGGACGACCGCGTCGACATAGGACATGTGGTTCGGCACGAGCAAAAAACCCGATTCCGGCAGATGCTCGAGTCCGAACGTTTTGACCCGGTAAAATGTGCCGGCGACGATGCTGCCAAACAGTCGAAAAACTTTCTGGCGAGAACCCATACTCGACGGCGTCGTCATAAATTCAAATCCCGATCAAGGCTGTCAAAAGCCGACTCGCACCGCCTCGTGGCGGGAACAGTGTTTGGATTTTCGGAGGAGTGGCATGCTTTTGCGAGCTGAATCCCCACGTTGCCAGACAAAGAGGGCGAATTCAAAAATTGATTGTGACTGGAACTGCCGTGACGGCTTGCCGTCATTCGATCTCCGGGATAACCTTGCTCGCAACATGTCCGCCACCCCTATGATGCAGCAGTACCAGAGCATCCGGCGGAGTTTGCCCGGTGGGACGCTGCTGCTGTTTCGGCTGGGAGATTTTTACGAACTCTTCTTTGAGGATGCGAAAACGGCCGCCCCGATATTAAATGTCGCGTTAACGAAACGCAACGGGATGCCGATGTGTGGCGTCCCTTTCCACGCGGCTGAAGGATATATCGGACGCCTGATCAAGGCGGGCCACAGGGTTGCGATCTGCGACCAGACCGGCGAGCCGCAACCCGGAAAAATCGTCGAAAGACAGGTCAGCCAGATCATCAGCCCTGGCACCGTAAGCGACGTGCAGCTGCTGGAGTCCCGGCAAAACAACTTTCTTGGCGCTGTCGCGCGTCGTGATGGCGCCTCGGGGAAGCAATCGTCGCGTGGCGGCGACAAGAGTCTGTTCGGCCTGGCGCTTCTGGATGTCAGCACCGGCGAATTCCGGGTCACCGAGATTCCGTCGTTCCAAGGGCTTGCAGATGAGCTCGCTCGGTTCAGCCCATCCGAGATTCTGGTTCCGGATTCCGATCCAGAGCTCATTCGCAGATTTCCGCGGGCCTCGACCTACGACGGCTATACCTTCGAACTCGACCAGGCGACCTATGTTCTTTGTGAACAATTCGCAGTCCACTCCCTTGACGGGTTTGGCTGTGCCGGAATGGCTGTCGCAATCGGAGCCGCCGGGGCGATTCTGCATTACCTTCAGCATCAGCTGCGTCGCAAGACAGCGCACATCCGGTCGCTCGGCGTTTTTCTCTCCGACCAATTTGTCGCGCTCGATGCCTCCACGCAACAAAACCTGGAGTTAATTCGATCACGGGGAGCCGGCGAAGATTCCAGCCTTCTGACAGCGCTGGATCGGACCGTGACTCCCATGGGCGGCCGGCTTTTTCGCCAATGGCTTCTAAAACCGCTTCGGACGGTCTTCGAAATCCGGCAGCGCCAGGAAATGATCCAGCAATTTCTCGATCAACCGTTCCTGCTTCGTTCCGTCCGGGACGCGTTGGGCAACGTTCGTGACATCGAACGAACCGTTGGACGCTTGAGCCAGCAAAGCGGCAATGCCCGCGACCTGGTTGCTCTCCGCATTTCCCTCGAATGGTTGCCTGAACTCAAAGAGCATCTGCAGGCGCTTGCTGCGGCGGTGCTGGGCGAAGGCGAAGATCTCCTGGTGAACCAGCTCGCATCGGGAATTCCCCTGTTGCCGGATCTGGTGCGGCTCCTGAAAACTGCATTAGTCGATGAACCGCCCGCATTAGTCAAAGAGGGCGGCATGTTTCGCGGCGGGTACCATACAGGTCTCGACGAACTGCGAAGCGCTTCGAGCGGCGGAAAAGATTGGATTGCCGCACTTCAACAGCGGGAGATTGAGCGGACCGGGATCAAGTCGCTCAAGGTCCGGTTCAACTCCGTTTTTGGCTATTTCATCGAGGTCAGCAATTCGAACCTGAGCGCCGTGCCAGCAGATTATACACGCAAACAGACGACCGTTAACGGCGAACGATTTATCACCCCTGAGCTGAAAGAGGTTGAATCGAAGATTCTCGGCGCGGACGAAAGCTCAAAAGCATTGGAGTACGAGCTTTTCCTGAAACTGCGAGAGAAACTTCTGGTTAATCTACCGCAGCTGCAAGAGGCGGCTCGCATGATTGCCGTTGCCGACGTCATCGCGTCGCTTGCGGAGACAGCCAGACTCTTTGGCTATTCGCGTCCGTCGGTTACCGATACGCTGACGATCCGGATACGCGACGGCCGGCACCCCGTACTGGACCAGAACGTCACGGAAGAGAAATTCGTCCCGAACGACTGTTTGCTGGACGCGGACGAGAATCGGCTACTGCTGATCACGGGACCGAATATGGCCGGTAAATCGACTTTTATCCGCCAGGTCGCGTTGATTGTGTTGATGGCTCAGATCGGAAGCTTTGTTCCAGCGGCCAGCGCCGAGATCGGATTGGTCGACCGAATTTTTACAAGAGTCGGTGCGTCGGACGATCTGTCGAAAGGGCAGTCAACCTTCATGGTTGAAATGAACGAAACAGCCAACATCGTCAACAATGCAACTGAACGAAGCCTCGTGATCCTGGACGAGATCGGGCGCGGAACCTCAACATTCGATGGATTGTCGATCGCGTGGAGCGTTGCCGAGTACCTGCACGACATACTTCACAGCCGGACACTTTTCGCAACGCACTACCACGAGATGACCGAACTCGCGATGATCTGCAAAGGGGTGAAAAACTACAACGTCGCAGTCCGCGAATGGAACGATCAGATCATATTCCTTCGAAAAATCCAGGCGGGAGCCGCCGACAAAAGCTACGGCATTCAGGTCGCTCGTCTTGCCGGATTGCCGGACGATGTCATCGATCGAGCCAAGGAAATACTGACCAACCTCGAGGCCTCCGAACTCAATGCACAAGGCAAACCGCGCCTTGCTGAAGCCAAGATTTTTCGCAGCCGCCCCAAGCGCAAGGAGGAACCAAAACCTCAGCTCAATCTGTTCGATTATCATCCAACCCATTAAGGCCGCGTCTACACAATCAACATTTGCCTCTGCGGACGTTGATTGTGTAGACGCGGCCTTCATGATCTGGATTATTATCAGAGCCGATGAAGAAAAACTTGGTCCTGATTGCAACAGTGTCGCTGGTGCTCGGCGCGTGTGAACGCCATCCCGCTAGCCAATTGCCGACGGAAGGCGAGGGATCTGCGAAGGAACAGTCGGAAAAGACGAACGAATCCCCGGCCACGCAGACCACACCACAGGCTTCACCCAGCGGGACCCCAAAAACCTATTTTCCGCAAAATAACCCCAGCAACAATTCCTGAGACTAGTCGTTTCAATTCACCGCAATCGAATGGCTCATCCTGGTGGCCGCAATCGCCCTGGTCCTGTGCAC
>CAZMNG010000121.1:0-3119 GCA_964567505.1 uncultured Chthoniobacterales bacterium | reverse complement strand
CTTCGATCTCCCGCGCAATTCGCGCCAGATAGTTGCGATCGAGCGCGCCGTCGACCTGCTTGAACCAAAGCGTCATCCGCTGGCAGGAGAGCCCAAGGATTTGGCCGCCGCCGCAGTCCTCCTGATCGGGGCAATCTGCGCCGTCGTTATCGGGGCGATCCTCTTCGGCAGGCATCTGCTCACCATTCGCGCTAATTAGAATGATTCTTGATATTGTTATCGATCGTGGCAGGTTTGCTCTTAACGTGAAGCTTCCACCTGAACTCCTCCAGCGATTTGCTACCAGCGGGATTCGCCTGACCAAACAGCGCGAAGAGGTCCTTCTACTGTTAATGCAGAAAAGGGATCACCCAACTGCGGCTGAGGTGTTTCTGCGTGCGAAAAAACGGATGCCGTCTATTTCGCTCGCAACGGTGTACAACTGTCTGGAGGCGCTGGCGGGCTGGGGTTTCGTGAAACAGGTGAACCTGGACCGGGCTCCGACGCGCTATTGTGCGAACCTGCAGGATCATAGCCATTTCCAGTGCGAATCCTGCAACACGATATTCGATGTCGATACACCGTTTCATGGGACCTGGAATCTGCCGGACGGCTTCGTAGTTCACGATGCGGAAGTCTCGCTGAAAGGGCTCTGCGCAAAATGTTCTTCGGAGCGTGACGAGTTGCGATCCGGTGCGCCCGGCTCCGTGGTGTCAACGGGCTTAAACCCGATTTTTATCAACAAAAACCTGAGACGTGATTCATGAGTTCGATTGTTATACGAGACCTGCGTGTATCCATTGGCGACAAAGAGATTATTCGAGGGCTAAACCTCCAATTTAGTCAGGGCGAGGTCCATGCCATCATGGGACCGAATGGTTCCGGCAAGAGCACGCTTGCGAAGGTCATGGCAGGGCACCCGGATTATCAGGTGACGAGCGGCGATATTTTGTTGGACGGCGCGAGCATTCTTGAAATGGAGCCGGACGAACGATCGCGCGCGGGGTTGTTCATGGCGTTCCAGTACCCGATGGAGATCCCCGGGGTGAGCAACGCCAATTTTCTGCGCGCAGCAGTCCAGGCTCGGTTGCCGGAAGGGGAGGAACTCGATGCGACGGACTTCTACCAGCGGCTCTACGAAAAAATGGACCTTCTGGAAATCCGGCGAGAATTCACCGCCCGATCGGTGAACGAAGGGTTTTCGGGTGGCGAAAAAAAACGGAACGAAATCCTGCAGCTGGCCGTTTTGGAGCCCACGTTTGCGGTATTGGACGAGACTGATAGTGGACTCGATATCGATGCGTTGAAGGTCGTTTCGAAAGGGGTGAACACGATTCGCGGCCCCGGGATCGGCATCGTGCTGATCACACATTATCAGCGGCTCCTGAATTATATCGTTCCGGATTTTGTGCATGTGATGGCAAGCGGCCAGATCGTTCGGAGCGGCGGAAGCGAGCTCGCGCTGGAACTGGAATCCAAAGGGTACGACTGGTTGAAGACGGAGGAAGCCGAACCGGTCGGTGCGAACTGATTGGAGCGAAGGAGGAGAAAAGAAAATGAGTAATTACACGGAATCGATTTCAACCGAATCCATTGCGATCGATCGGGATATCGGGAACTTCTCTTATAATGTCCCCGCCACACGCGATGCAGGGGTCGGTCTGACGGAAAAAACGATCGACTATATCGTCGACGTCAAAGGTGAACCGGAGTGGATCCGGGAATTCCGAAAGAACGCCTACAACATTTTTAAAAGCAAACCCCTCCCGACGCATTGGGCCGGGGACGAACTGAAGGAGATCGACTTCGACGTTATCCGGTACTATCTGGCTTCCGGCGGTGCGACCAAGCGGACCTGGGAAGAAGTTCCGGCAGATATCAAACGCACGTTCGAGCGGCTCGGTATCCCGGAGAGCGAAAGAAAGTTTTTGGCGGGCGTTGAAGCTCAGTTTGACAGCGAAGCGGTCTACTCCAACATTAAGAAAGCGGTCTCCCAACAGGGCGTGATTTTTATGGGGAGCACCGACGCGCTCAAAGAGCGCCCGGATCTGTTCCGCAAATGGTTCGGCAAAGTGATCCCGACCGGCGACAACAAGTTCAGCGCGCTCAACAGCGCGGTATTTAGCGGTGGCAGCTTCATCTACGTTCCGCCAGGGGTAAAAGTGAGGCACCCTCTGCAGGCGTACTTTCGGATCAATGCCGAAAATTTTGGCCAGTTCGAGCGGACCTTGATCATCGCCGATGAAGGCTCCGAGGTGATGTACATGGAAGGGTGCACAGCTCCGAAGTTCACGACCGCGACGCTGCACTCGGCGGTTGTCGAACTCGTGGCGCTGCCCGGAGCGAAGATCCAGTACGTGACCGTACAGAACTGGGCGCCGAACGTTTTCAATCTCGTGACCAAACGCGGATTGGCAATGGAAAAGGCGGAGATCAAATGGATCGACTGCAACATCGGCTCGCGGTTAACGATGAAATATCCTGGCGTCGTGTTGAAGGGACGCAAAGCGCGTGGCGAGGTGATCAGCATTGCGCTGGCCGGCGACGGCCAACACCAGGACACCGGTGCGAAGATGATTCACGCGGCCGATGAGACGACCAGCAATATCGTTTCAAAGAGTATCAGCATCGGCAAGGGGAGAGCAACCTACCGCGGTTTGGTGCATGTGCCCAAACACTTGAAAGGCTGCAAGAACAACACGGAATGCGATGCTTTGCTCATCAACGCGAGTAGTCGGACAGACACCTACCCGGCGATTACCGTTCGAGGCACCGGTAACTCCACACAACATGAGGCTTCCGTCAGCCAGATCAGCGCCGAGCAGATTTTTTATATGCAACAGCGCGGATTGAGCGAAGGTCAGGCGATGAGTCTTGCGGTCAACGGCTTTGTGAATGATCTCGTCAGGCAATTTCCGATGGAGTACAGCGTGGAATTGAAGCGCTTGATCGATCTTGAAATGGAGGGATCGGTCGGCTAAACGGGCCATTCCGAGAACTGGAGGGATCCGAATTTCGGCCGGCGATATTTTCGCCGGGATTCCCCCCGGCGGCCCGATTGCAGCCACAGGGATTAGGACGACTATGATTTTGACCGAACCTTCTTCGATTCTGTCCGGAGCTCACCAATCATTCGGCCC
>CAZMNG010000120.1:1825-8477 GCA_964567505.1 uncultured Chthoniobacterales bacterium | reverse complement strand
AACAGGAGATAAGCGATTAAGACAAGCGCCGCCGGAACCTCAGAGCCCCAGACTAACTTCCTCACATTCGATCGAGATAAATGAACGGAAAGTGGGCCGGGAACGCGCCACCGACGGAATCGCTATTATCGGAATGAGCGGACGGTTCCCAATGGCGCCAAATCTCGGTGTTTACTGGCAAAACTTGAAAGCAGGGAGAGACTGCATCACAGAAATTCCGCGGAATCGCTGGGATTATCGCGAATACCTCGATCCCGGCCAGGGAACGCGAAAAGGCATGTATTGCAAGTGGGGTGGCTTTATTGATGAAGTAGACAAGTTTGATGCCAGGTTTTTTAACATCTCCCCGCGGGAAGCACGTTTTATGGACCCGCAGGAACGCGTGTTCCTGGAGACGGTCTGGTCTTGCATCGAAGACTCTGGATACACCCGCAAGAGGCTCGAAGACGAAAGAGCTGGGGATCGGCGCGGCGCTGTCGGGGTTTTTGGGGGCGTCACCCTAACTGATTATCAGATCTACGGCGGTGAGGCATGGGGGCGCGGAGAGAAAGAACCGGTTAATTCGCAAATCTATGCGTTGACAAATCGAGTTTCGTACTACTTCAATTTCCGCGGACCGAGCCTTGCGATCGATACGGCTTGTTCGTCTTCGCTTTACGCAGTGCATTTGGCATGCGAAAGCCTCAAAAATGGGGAGTGTGCCATGGCCCTGGCCGGCGGTGTAAATCTTTCGTTACATCCCAATAAGTATCTAACCCTCTGCCTCGGTCAATTCGCGGCTAGCGACGGACGATGCCACGCCTTCAGTGAAGGTGGCGACGGCTACGTTCCCGGAGAAGGTGTGGGGGTGGTGCTGCTCAAACCGCTCAAAGAGGCGATTCGTGATGAAGATCATATCTATGCGGTAATACGCAGCACCGCCGTTAATCATGATGGAAAGACGCACGGCTTCACTGTGCCGAACCCGATTGCGCAGAGCGAGGTTATTACGGCGGCACTGGAGAAGGCCGGAATCGATCCGGCAACCATTAGCTACGTTGAGGCTCATGGAACCGGCACCGCACTAGGTGATCCAATCGAGATTACCGGATTGAGTGATGCTTATTCAAAGTACACGAAGCGTCGCCAGTACTGCGCGATCGGTTCAGTGAAATCAAACATTGGACATCTTGAGGCAGCTGCAGGGATTGCCCAGCTTATCAAGGTGACGCTGCAATTGAAACATCGGACCCTCGTTCCGACTCTTCTGCACGGTTCGAAACTGAATCCCGATATAGACTTCCCGAATACACCTTTCTACGTCCATACGGAGAGTAGTGGCTGGGATCCCGTGGCTCTGGATTCCGATGCGGAATCGCAGAGGTATCCGCGAAGAGCAGGCGTTTCAGCATTTGGTGTTGGGGGTGTCAACGTTCACGCTATCGTCGAGGAATATTGCTCGGCAGACGACTCGTCCGACTGGGAAGGCGCGCAACGAGAACAAGTGGTGCCGCTGTCGGCCAAGTCCGAATGGAGCCTTCAAGCGTACATTGCACAACTTGCCGGCGACATCCGGTTTCGGCTAGATGAATCCGATTCAAGCTTCGGGTTAACTTTAGCAGATTTGGCCTATACTCTCCAAGTCGGGCGCGAGGCGATGCCGGTGCGGCTCGCTTTCGTAGCGGATTCTTTGCACTCGATTCTGGAAAAACTCGAGCAAATTCAAACGTTGGGTTGCCGGGAGTCAGCGCGAGCGGGTTCCGGAATCTTCTATTGCGAGAGCCAGTTAACCAACGGCCGCACTAAGGCACCGATCAACGTGCAGGAAAGTACATCCTTCAAAAGGCTCGTTGCGAATCAAGATCTTGCCGGCATAGCGAGTCTCTGGACTCAGGGCGCCACAGTCGATTGGACTATGCTCGACAGACAGCTCAAGCGACGAAGAATTTCCTTGCCTACGTATGTATTCGAAAAGGAGCGCTATTGGCAATTTGAGCGACCCGGGACGGCCGGAACCGTCGATGCCGAGCGGACAGTCCAGGGTGTTCAATTAGCGAATGTGCATGAGCCAATCAATCCGCCGATTGGTAAGCGGACGCCGGAGGTTCTGGCGGCGTACCTTCGCGATATTATTGGCGAACTACTGGGCTTTGTTTTGCCCGCCCGGCCGCCGGTCGAACAAGGATTGTTCGACCTGGGGATCGATTCCGTGCAGGTCGGACAGCTTATTGCCCGTGTGAGCCAGGATTTGGGCGTGGAATTATACGCTACCGTTATATTCGACTATCCAAGCATTCAGGCGCTCGCCGATTACGTCGTCGGCAAGGAGAATTCCGGGGTGCAGACATTGTCTGCGGGAGGCGGAATATCACGCTCAAACGCGACAGCTGGAGCCGTGTCCGCGAACGAGTTGCTCTATTGTGCTCAGACGTGGATTCAAGCTTCAATTCCACCGCAAATAGTTGCGGGAGATCGCGCCATGCCGGCCGGCGATTTCTTGCTTTTTGAGACAAGCGATGAGGAACGAGCGGCTGTGGTAGATGCGTTAACGGCCTGTGGCCATGAAAGGCGCGTCATTTCGGTCAGGCCGGGGTATGAATTCCAGGAGCAAGAAAACGATTTGTTTATGGTTGACCCCCGCGAGGGAGATCACTATCACCGGCTGCTCCAAAGATTACGGGAGCAGCACTGTTCACCAAGAAATGTTCTGCATTGTTGGTCGGATCAGGGTTTCTCGGCAAATCCAACGATTCTCAGCCTCCAGTTGGAGAAGGGACCCTACTCGATATTTCATTTGACCCAGGCTTTGATGAGACTCCCCTGCAAAGACCCGGTGCGACTCCTGTACGTCGTGCGGAGTCCGGGCCAGGGGTGCAACCCACTCTATTCAGCAATTGGCGGATTGGTTCGAACGATTCATCTGGAGAATCCTAACTACGATTATAAAATTTTGAACGTTGGTGGGTTTTCTCAGGAAGCTAACAATTCGAATCCAGTTGAATTTGCTAACCTCCTGTTATCTGAGATTGCCTTACCGGGCGAGTACGGCAGGGAGGTCCGGTTCGACGGTGGGACGCGCCAACGTTGTCAACTGTGTGAGATTGAGAGGCTGCCGGAGGTAACCGCAAGAGGTCTGAATGAGAAGAAGGTGTATTTGATTACGGGTGGTGCGGGCGGTCTCGGCGCAATTTTCGCTGAGTATCTGGCCCGCACCGTGCAGGCTCGGCTAGTCCTGACTGGTCGCTCCGCGCTGACTCCTGAGACCGAAGCACTCCTCCAGAGACTAGGAAATCTGGGCGCAGACGCAATCTATGTTTCGGCCGACGTCGGGAGCCGAGCGGACACGGAGAGGCTCGTGTCGGCGGCCAGGGCGCGTTTCGGTTCGATCAACGGCGTTCTGCATGCTGCGGGTCTTCTCCGGGACGCGTTTATCCCGAAGAAAACGATCAGCGAATGGCGCAGTGTGTTGAATCCAAAAATCCACGGCACAATCAATCTCGATGAAGCTACGGCAGCAGAATCGCTAGACTTCTTCGTATTGTTTTCGTCTTTGTCATCGGTCCTGGGGAGTGCCGGGCAGACGGATTATTCCTACGCGAATTGCTTTCTAAACCACTTCGCGGGGCTTCGCAACCAATGGAGAAGAGAGGGGAAGCGCACCGGAAAGTCGTTAGCAATTGCGTGGCCTCTTTGGCGCAACGGCGGGATGAAAGTCGATAGTCAGGTAGAAAAGTTTCTGAACGTTACAGTCGGCTTGGATGCGTTGGCGGAGAATGACGGAATGAGGGTTTTTGAGAAAGGAATCGGCACAGAGTTGGAATCTTTCGCTGTGCTGCGAGGTCGTCGAGACAAAATTCGAAGCAGTCTGGAGATTGAGTTGATCGCGGGTTCGTCCACTCCACGACACGACGCGATGTCCGTAAACCCGGACCGGTTATCGGAAGAGGAACTTGAGAAAACGATCGAGACTGAATTGGAAGAGATCTCTGTCTGGCTGGATCAGAGGGCCAGAGAGTAACTTCAAAAAGGGACCATGGCAGGCAACAAAATCCTATTGCATCAGGCGCTCCAGACCATCCGGAGCCTGCGCCAGCGCCTGGCTGAGAACGACCAACAGGCAACCGGCCCAATCGCTGTCATCGGGATGGCGTGCCGCTTTCCGGGAGGCTGTTCAACACCTGAAGCGTACTGGGAGTTTCTGCGAGAGGGCCGCGACGCGATTGCCTCAGTTCCAAGGGGTCGTTGGCAAAATGGCGACTCTTACGGCTCGGGTAACCCGCCGGGAATCTCAGCGCTCGAAGCGGGATTTCTGGAAGAGGATGTCTCGCAGTTCGACGCTCATTTTTTTGGGATATCACCGCGCGAAGCCATTGAGATGGATCCGCAGCAGCGTCTGCTTCTCGAAATCTGCTGGGAAGCGATGGAACGAGCCGCGATAAATCCTGCAGAAGCCAGAGAGAGCAGCACCGGTGTTTTCATCGGTATTTCCGGCTCGGAATACGCGATGCTTCCACGTGATGAGCAGGAGGTGAGTCCTTATACGGCGACTGGACTGACGAGTAATATTGCCTCCGGAAGAATAGCGTACTTTTTTGGATTTAGCGGACCGGCTCTTTCGGTGGACACGGCCTGCTCTTCTTCGCTTGTCAGCGTCCACCTGGCCTGTGAAAGCCTGCGACGTCGAGAGTGCGCGATGGCGCTGGCTGGTGGCGTCGGTCTGATGCTTTCGTCACGTCCGTTTATAGCGCTGTCCCGGCTCGGAGCCCTGGCCAGAGACGGGCGCTGTAAAACTTTCGCCGATTCCGCGGATGGGTATGGACGTGGAGAGGGGTGCGGGATTGTGGTTCTCAAAACACTGGCTAAGGCGCAGCAAGATGGGGATCAAGTATTGGCTACAATCCGGGGGTCCGCAGTAAACCAAGATGGCGCGAGAGGCGGCTTGACCGTCCCCAACGGCCGGGCTCAAAAGAAGCTTTTGGAACAGGCGCTCGCGAGAGCGGGAGTGCAGCCTTCTCAGGTCAGTTTCCTCGAAACCCATGGCACCGGGACGCCGTTAGGAGATCCAATCGAAATCCAGGCGGCCGCAGAGGTGTACGCCAGAAATCGCGCGGCTGCTAATCCGCTGTTTCTCGGGGCGGTTAAGGCAAATGTCGGCCACCTGGAAGCTGCCGCGGGGATTGCAGGGTTGATCAAAGCAATCCTTTGCCTTCAACATCAGACCATTCCGCTACACCGCCTTCACGGCGAGTTAAATCCGCGCTTTAATCTGGCTCAAATTCCTGCAATTATCCCGAGGGAAAGCACGCGATGGGAGCCGGGTGACGGCAAGCGATTCGCCGGAGTCAGCTCGTTTGGGTTCAGCGGAACCAACGCTCATGTTGTCTTAGGGGAGAAACCGGATCCGGAGCCCACAAGTACACCTCAAGTCCAGGAGCGATCAGGTCACATCCTTACTTTTTCCGCGAAGGATAGCGCTTCGCTTGAACGATCGGTTAAGGCTTCTGTCGATTATCTCACCCATCGTATCGGGGAGTCACTCCCAGATATTTGCTACACGATGAACTGCGGCCGGTTCCCGATGCGTGAAAGAGTCACCTTCATTGTCGGCAGCAGGAGCCAGTTGCTCAGCGATATGGAGGCGTTTCTCAACCATACGCCCGACCCGAAACGGATTCTCGTCGGTAGCTCCGACGGAGAATTGCCGAGCACCATCACATTTGCGTTCGGTGCCTCAATCGATGTGCTCCGAAAGGGGACTAAAGTCTTCTTCGATCAAGAGCCGAGATTTCGGGAATTGGTCGAGGCGTGCGATACCCTTTTTAGCCCGCATCTCGACCGTTCAGTTTCTGATTGGGTGTTTCGTCCGCGAGGCGACCAAATCGGGATTAACGAGGCCTTTATCGAAAAAGCTGCGTGTTTCTCCCTGAACTATGCGCTTGCAGGCCTTTGGGGGAACTGGGGGATCTCACCTTCAGCCGTAACCGGAAACGGAATTGGTTTGTTGGCAGCCCTCTCTACTGCGCAAGTTCTTACACTGGATGAGGCCGTTCGCTGGGTCGTTGCGGTGTGCTCAGATAAAGAGCCGAGGCAAGAGTTTTGCAACCTGGGGACTCCTCTGATCGATGTAATTTGGGAGGGCTGGAATCAAAGTACTTCGAACCGTCTGCCCGAAGCGGCTCTTTGGAATAAGACGTTCTCATCGCGGAACGATCTTGCTGCAATCTCCGATGCGCTGGTAAGAAGCGGCCAGCGCCACGTTTTATTTTTCGGAACTCGAGAAGAGGCATTCTATCAAGCCTCGGTCGCATCGGGAACTTTCTCCTGTTTCGCTGCGCTGGGGGTTGATGGCGGTTGGGGAGATCCATTGTATGCGCTGGGCCAATTGCATACCAAGGGATGGCGGGTCAATTGGCAGAATTTCGATTCCGGGCACAACCGGAAAAAGCTTCTCCTGCCGACTTATCCTTTCCAACGGAAAAGGTACTGGCTGTCGCCTCCGAATTTTGGGAAACAGAGCGTATCGCCGGATTCCAGAATCTCCGAACACTCTCCGCTGCAGGGGGTACAGATTGACGCCCCAACGCGGGAGGAAATTTGGGAATTCAGTTTGGGTCAAGAGAACTTTCCGGAGGTTCGCGATAATCAAGGTGTCTTACACGTAGGACACTATCAG
>CAZMNG010000120.1:0-1725 GCA_964567505.1 uncultured Chthoniobacterales bacterium | reverse complement strand
GAACTTTCCGGAGGTTCGCGATAATCAAGGTGTCTTACACGTAGGACACTATCAGGCGATGATCACCAGCGCGCTGAAGGGGTGGCGGCGGGGAAGCGATGCGATCTGTTTTGAGGACACTCAATTTCTATTTCTCATCAAGCTCCCCGAAAACGGAAGAAAGGCAATTCACCTCTTGTTAGAAGGTCGCGATGCGATGGGAGGGCGTTTTCAGATTCATGCAAAAGATGATTCCAACAATCATTGGAATCTTCACGTCCAGGGGTCGGTGAGAACAGTGATGGAAGACGCGCCGATCATGGTCCCTCTGGAAACGATCCAGAAACGCATGGCTAATCATATTGTCGGGAACACATTTTATGGACTTCTGGAGAAGCACGGATTCCGCGCAGGTCCTAGCCTTCGCTGGATTGACGAGGTCAAATATCAAGAGGGAGAAGTAATCGCCCGCTTCCGATCGTCTGCGAATGACTCTGTCGAAAAATCGAATCCGCTCGGCGTTCCGCTTGGCGTGTTCGACTCTTGCGCGCAGTTGCTCCTGGTCGCGGGCTCGCGGCTCTTAAATGACCAGTCAATGTTTATGGTAGTTGGATGGGATAAACTGATTGTTTCTCCCGGATCCATGAAAGAACCGCTTTGGTGTCATTTCCTGGTTTCAGAAAACGACACCGGAGCTGGAGTGATCACTGCGAACTATACTCTCTGCGATGCGTGCGGACGCGCCTGCGCGCTAGCGGAGAATATCCGTTTCCGCGTGCTGACGAAGGGCGGCCTGGATCGTCTTCAGAATCGGGCAGACGAATCCCGGCGAACAGAATCGGCGGGCGAGCATTCGTATTTGGGTGAAGTCAGCGCGCTCTCTCCTCCAAAGCGGAGGGAATTCCTTTGCAGATATTTAACTCAGGTCGTCGCAGGCGCATTGAAGATTCCGATCGAGGAGCTGGACGTACGAGAGCCGCTGCGGACGCTCGGAATGGATTCGATCGTTGGGATAGAGGTCAAACTGCATATCGACCGCGATTTCTCGATTTCGGCGCCGATAGAGTTGTTTATTCAGAGCCCAACGCTACATGACCTTGTCGAACAAGTGATGCCTCTCTTGCAGGAAGTCGACCGGCATGAGGAAATTCCTGGAGTGGCGCGAACACACAACGATCAGCTCGATTCAAATCTATGGCTGGTTCGCCGAAAAAATGCGCCGGTTCCGCGAGTACGATTGTTTTGCGTGCCCTCCGGAGCCTTGGGAGCGTCCCAGTACTTTGGATGGCAAGAGCGGGTGCCGGGTGGAATTGAAGTGTGCGCTTTGCAATTGCCTGGTCGAGAGAATCGGTTGAAAGAAAAGCCAGTCGACGATTTGTCGGAACTTATCGACGTGCTGGAGTCCATATTGATTCCAGAGTTGGATGCACCGTATGCATTCTATGGACATAGCATGGGAGCCTTAGTCGCGTATCGCCTCGCTTACCGGCTGTGGAAACGCGCTCCTCGCAAGCCCGCCCATCTTTTCGTGGGGGCCTACACTCCTCCCATCATTCCGAACCCGATTGTTGAAAAGTACCGGAAGAGATTTCTTGCCGAAGGTCTAACCGGCATCCCAGGTCCACACGACGTCGAGGGTCATGCGGCAGCACAAAAATTTGCTCGAGAAGGACTGGCCCAGACGACCTTGCTGGATGTGGATGAGATCGCCGGCGCTTTGCTTAAGACCATGCTCGCAGACATGAA
>CAZMNG010000119.1:0-8486 GCA_964567505.1 uncultured Chthoniobacterales bacterium | reverse complement strand
GCTAACTTTAACGAGATCCGTTTCGAAGACAAAAAGGGAAGTGAGGAACTCTACGTTCATGCAGAGAAGGATCAGAACAATGTCGTGGAGCACGACGAGACCACACAGGTGGGCCATGACCGCACGGAAAACGTTGGCCACGACGAGAAAATTACGATTGGCAACAACCGGACTGAGCAGGTCGGTGTGAACGAGATGATCACTATAGGCAGTAACCGGACTGAGAAGGTCGGAGTCAATGAGACGATCACGATCGGGAGCAATCGCACGGAAAATGTTGGAGCTAACGAGAGCATTACGGTCGCGGCTAATCGGACGCGTAACGTGGGCCAGAATGAGGCCATCACCGTTGGCCAGAACCGTGTGCACACGATCGCAATCAATGAGGCTATCAATGTCGGTGCGGCCCAGGCGATTACGGTGGGCGCCGCGAGGGCGGTTACTGTCGGAGCTTCTCAGACCGTGTCGATCGGCGCAGACTTAAGCGAGAATATAGGCAATTCTCAGTCGGTACAAATCGGCACCGATCTGAGTGAAACGATAGGGAATAATCATACGGAGAACGTTAGTCAGACGCTTGAGATTCAGGTCGGCAAGGATGGCGCGATAGACGTAAAAGAGCACCTCTCGCTTGTTGCGGGCGAACAGATCATCTTAAAGACAGGGGATGCAAGCATCACTATGAAAAAAGACGGGAGCATCGAAATCAAAGGCAAGGACATCAAGATTGACGGTTCGGGCAAGATCGTTGCGACGGCCGATAGCGACATGGTGCTTAAAGGAAGTTCCAAAATCACGCTCAATTAGCTTAATCACATCGGGCCAAGATGCGCGTTTGGCTCGCGCTGCATCGAAGGCCCAGAAAGAAACGATGAACAAAACTCGACTGGTTCGCTCTTCGTCGCGAAGCAAGCGCCACAATCCCAATGAAATCGGCAATCGAGAGGTGCTGGGGCGTACTAATAGGACGCCGACGGGAATTATTGGTTCGGCGCAATCGTTTGTTCACGATGGTCTCGATTTTGACAGGCCCTCACTAGGTGCGCAGCTGGCGGATATTGTTTCGGCCTGCGATGGCAGGGTTCAGATCGACTTTCCAGGGAACAAAAGCGGGCCACGATCGGCCCGGTCGACTGTGCCTTTGCGAAATCTTAAAGATAAGGTCTTGTTTGTGATCTTGCCTGATAACGAACCGTTGATCGTCGGTCAGGTGTACGACTGGGTTCCCGTTGAAGAGACCGAGCGCGATAACAGAGACGTCTCAATCAAAGGGCGTCGCGTACGAATTGAATCGGAAAGTGAAATAGTCCTGATCAGCGGTAGTACAAAGATTCATCTCGATGCCCGTGGAAAAGTGGTTACCAGCGCCGACCAGGTCGTGTCAAGAGCGCGTTCCACAAACAAAATTCAAGGTGGTAGCGTGCAGATAAATTAGGAGGACTAATGGGCGCAACTGTTACGGTCAACTCACCAAATACGGTCGTTCATGCGAACAGTGGCGGCCAATCGCCGGTGTTTCCTGACGTTTGCAAAACGCCGGCGCCGCCAGCACCACCGGTCCCGATCCCGTATCCTAATATTGCAAAATCATCGGACGCGTCAGAGACGTCGACGACAGTCGAAGCGGACGGTCAGAAAATAATGTTGAAGAACTCCGTTTTCAGCACAAGTACCGGAGATGAGGCGGGTTCAGTCGGCGGCGTTGTATCCAACTGCACCAAAGGCAAAGCGCAGTTTATTATGTATTCATTCGACGTAAAGGCGGAAGGCCAAAACGTACCGCGAAATATGGACATGATGAAGCAGAACGGAAGCAGCTCCTATAACGCGGTTGGCTAGTCGGATTATGCCTGCGATCAAAGTGGAAGTTGGCCAAGCAATCGCTCGACTGGCGAATGAAGTCGATCTCCTGTCGAAGCGAATCGATGACAAGCGGGTAAAGCTGAAAGCCTATCCACCCGCTACAGCTCAAGAGATCAAACGATATGAAGATTACCTTGAAATGAGTCTTCCAGACTCGTACCGGACTTTCCTCGAAATTCACAATGGCTATGACTGGCTCGTTTACCCCGGGCATATGTTGTCAATCAGCGCCGTTATGCCCGGTGGATCGTGGTGCAAAAAGATCCGGGATTGGAAAAAGATGAGTGCGGACTACGGTAGCGGTGAAGTGCTCGACGGAATTGTTATCGCTAATCTTGGGCAACCTAATAATTGGGCTTTTCTGGATCCGAATACCCACACAGGAAAAGGCGAGTTTGCGATAGTGCGGTGGCTTTCCGGCGACTCTTCGGTCTATCAGAGACTCGTCGACTTCCTTAGTGCGCGCGCTCGATTTTGCAAGAACTACTGAGCTCCGATGTCGCTCCGCCCTCTTTAACTCGCTGATAACATGGCAAATATCGCGCAGGCGACTTTCGTGGGCGGAAATATCATTATTCAGTGTGATGGGCGATGGGATTGTTGTCAACGCGAACAAGCCGCAGCCAAGGTTCGAGCAATGAATGCTGAATTGTCGACGCCGCCGCAAAAATACATCAAAGCCAGTGTGACCGAAGCCATGCAGGATCGCAAAGAGAAGTGCCAGAACGAGGCGACTCGCGAGTACCAAAGTGGAGATGATGATGATAAGGCGCAGATGGCGAAGGATTCCGGCGCACCGGATTGTCTAGCAAAAAAAATTGAGGATGGCGAAGAGCCTGAGGTGCAAATGGATCATCCACTCGACGTGAAGCTCGGAGGCGCTCCCGATGGAGTGACGTTAACGCCTCTTGAGACACCGGTGAATGGGTGTTTCGGAAGTTTCGCAAAGAACCTGGGCAACAGAATGAGGGACGAGAAGCAGAATAAGGTAGAAAGCATTTCGCTTGTGTGTCCTGCGGACAAAAAGTGCAAATCGTCGAATAATGCGGGTCCCAAGAGGAAGTACCCGACCGATGACGCAGCGAAGGCGCGAGAAACAACTTACAATTTTTCGGCTCTGGGATAGTGAACACCGCGGTGTGACAATAAATTTTAGTGACTTGCAACGGAACAGCTTTTGACGTGCAGGTGGTTCCGCTGATCGACGTGGACGGCCGGAATGTTGCCGTCATGATCGCGAAAGCAACTTTCCGGTTTGACGTTCCGACAGGGATGTTAGCGGTTGCGACTCAGCAGATGCCGGTAGCCTATGCGGACGAATTCACACCAGACGGACAGAACTCGAGGATCCGGATTCCCTCCGACTTGGTCGTTTTCAAGCCGGCAACAGACATTTTGGTCGTCGAGCCAGAACGCGGCGTGGATCGGGCAGGCCTCTATGGACGGAGAATATTTGTGGACGTCGGTCCTGTTCATATTCTGGGGCGCGTCGGTCGCAGTTGGGAGTGGGGACCGTTGCCGCGGGATCGGAACCCGCGAAAGCGCTTTGCCGGCACGTATGACAAAGCGTGGACAGAGAACCGTATGCCCCTCTTACCGCTCGACTTTGACGTCCGATATAATCAGGCGGCTCCGACCAACCAGCAGGTGCCTGAATTCCTCAAAGGCGACGAGTTAATAAAGGTACGGAATCTGTATGAAGATGGAAGGGCGGTCGAGTTTTTCCTGCCAGGACGAACAATTGTAGTGTCCGGTAATGTGTTGAACCGATATTTCACGGAAGTCGCAAAACTGGATACGTTGCTTGTCTGGACCGATGAACCGAAAGTTAGCTTGATTTGGCGGCACATCATTCGGCCACGGCAGAAGATTGAGGAGGTAAGCAACGTAAACGTTAACTGGGTGCGTTTGCGAACAGCACGTGAGCTTTACGGCAAACCATGAACGTCAATCTGGCCGTTACTGGCGTAGGTATCTTAGGGCCTGTAGGTTTAACCGCCAGCGTCGCGATGCACTCAGTTCGAACTGGCATCAGCCGGTTATCTGTTCAGCCGTTTCCGGACCGCGCAAAATCATGGATTGTCGGGAGTCGCATCCCCGCGTGGGTGCCGTATTTGCGAGCACGACGCTTGGAGGCTTTTGCCAGTCGGGCATTTGCTCAGGCTTGGCAGCAAGCCACCCTAGGTCAGGTTCGTGGTCGCGTATCGCAGCCCGCGATCGTGCTCGGGGCACCTGAGGCAATTCGACCGGGCTACAAATTCCCGACCAGCGAAGCTGTTTCCCGCAGATGGGCTAATGGTTTAGGAATTGGTTCAGTGGGACCCTGTGAGATCGTGGCCGCCGGCGCGTGCAGCGCACAACGGGCTCTCCAGCGGGCCGCGCAGCTGATTCAGTCAGGTGCCGCTCGGGTTTGCGCGATTGGGGTTGCTGATACGCAATTGCACATTCGCGTTACGAGGTGGCACGAGGATAATTATCGCCTCAAATGTTCGTATTTGACAGACGGTCTGATGCCGGGCGAAGCGGCTTGTTTCCTGATCGTGGAGAACGAATCCGCAGCGACTTCTCGTGGTGCCCGCGTCCTCGCGCAAATTGTTTCAACAGAAGTTCAAACAGAGTGTGCCACAATCCTCTCGGACAACCCAAACACTGCGATGGGATTGACCACCGCGGTTCGCACGGCTTTAGGTGAAGCTGGGACCATCGCGCCTGAAGTTGGATTCGTGTGGAGCGACCTGAATGGGGAAAGCTATCGTGCTCGAGAGTGGGCGTTTGTCGAAGTTCGCCTCGGTTTCCAGACTCACACTGAGCTCTTCCACCCTGCGGACTGTCACGGTGATGTCGGAGCCGCAACTGATGCACTTTTGCTCGGACTTGCGGTGCAGGCTCAGGCCACGGGATGGGCCCGCGGCAAGCCCGCGCTCGTTTTTAGCGGAAGCGAAGGTGGCATCCGAGCCGCAACGATCGTCGCGCCATCATCATCTTCTTCTTCTGCAGTAGCAGCTGGAACCCTGACAGAGAAGTTGCCGGCAGTGATATCTACCAGCATAGTACTGGTGCCCCTGGCTCCGGACGACGCGAACTATGCGGAAGCGGAGGACCCGTTGACGGCGTACTTTGAATGGCAGTTACGCCAGGAGCACGCCGATAGCCTGGCAGGTTTGTATTATCAGAGAAAGTGTTTGCTTTCTGACGGGACGGTTCCCTGGATTCGCGCGCGTGAGCCGGAGCAGCGAATGCTTAATCATGTCGACGCTGCAGTGGCCGGTGGCGAGAATTCCATGTGGGCGATGGCTTCCGGCGTCAAGAGCGACGACGAAGGGGCCTGCTTTGCCGGTGCGCTTTTGATTGCAGCGTTGCCGAATGAGAGGAACTTTGCCCAACTCGACGCAGTTGTCGATGACTCGGCTACGACGAACATTGCTGGAATTGAGGCGGGCCTGAAGCTGGCGCCTGCAAGCCAGATTCTACAAACCAAGGTCGACGGCTGGCTAGGGCACCCGAAATCCGAGGTGCAGGCAATGGCAGCCTCAATCGCCGGTTATCGAGGAGTGGGTGACGCTGGGAAATTGATGGAGCTCTTGCACAGTTCCAGTCCGAAAGTGATCGCTGCGGCGGCCACGGCTTTAGGCAGAATGCGTTACGGTTATGCGCTGCTTATTCTCGAACGCTTATTTTCGCACCCGGCAGAAATTGTGCAGGAAGCGGCAATTCTTGCGGCGCTCCTCTTGGGATCTGAAACGGCAGAAGCGCATTGCCGGCGCCTTTGCGAACAACAACAAACCGGAAGAGGGCGCCCGGCGTTTTACCTCGCACTTCGTGGCCGCCTGAACGACGTCACCTTGTTTGACCCCGCTGGGATGCGGGCGGTCGGAGACCCGCAAAGAATCGAAGCCGCCGGTATTCTCGGAAACATCCAAGCGGTTCCATTTTTGTTGCGAATGTTAACTATCGAGGACGAGATCACAAAGAAAGCTGCGGCGGACGCGTTGAACTTGATTACCGGGGCGAATTTGCGAGAGAAGGTGAAAGTAATCGAGAAAATCGACCTCTTGGGCGGGGAGTTTGACGAAATACAACGTGAAGTCGAACAAATCACCCTGTCACCGCGGGCATGGGAACGATGGTGGTTCGATCATCGGGCTGGATTTTCACCCAATCGGCGATGGCGCCGCGGTCGACCGCTTGACGTCGGTGGGTGTCTAGCGGAGCTCAATGATCCCGCCAGCCGTTTCCATGCACGTCAGAGGGCTGGTTGGGAGCTGGCAATCCTCGCTCGGCCGAACATTCGATTCGAGCCTGACTGGTTCGTTGCGCAGCAGCAGTCGGCGCTTGCGGCATGGCAGACCTGGTGGGCAGCCAACAGCAGAAGTCATTAAAGTGCCTTGGGGTCGAATCTAAAGATTGAAGGAATACGTTTTAAAGAACTTAAGAACTTAAGAACTTAAGAACTTAAGAAGTAAGGCTCTGCAAGATCTTGAAACTTTAGATTTGGCCCTCGAGACCCGCGAGATTGCTATGGTACCTTTTGAGCGCTGATAATCCTGCCTTGGCCGATCAGTGTACCGGTCTGTTTATCGCGTTGCAGGGGCAGGTCCCAATCTTCAACCGAACCGGTGTCCCATTCAATGCGCATGAGATTGTGATGTTGCAACCATTTTCCACGACCTTTGGCGGTGCCCGGACGCACGATATCGCGCCAGTCAGCCGTGTGATCCTCGTAAAAGACGTATACCCAGTTCCATACTCCGACCTTTACTTTCCACCGACCGACCGGAGTCGGAAAAGTCGGAAAAAACCCCCATTCATCACACCCTCGCGCAAAAGTGAGAGCTCTCTTGATATTTTTAACGTCCGAATCCGAGAGAAACTTGATGGGAGCTGCTCTGATGCCGAGTTTTAACAACTCGTTCTCGCAACTTTTCCATTTTGGCGGGATGTTCTGATTGCTTGGGTAACCGGCATAATTGAGCAACGCAACGTCTCTTGGATTGGTCAGATTTCCCTTCTTGATTTGGACCTCATAGAGCATGGCGAGCATCAATCCCGCCAATTGGACGCCCTGCGCCTCGTGGTGTAACACGTCGGAACCGTCGTCAGCAAAAGTAGTCCCAAACCATGCGTTCACTTTTGGAATCTCCTGCTTTTCCACTTGCCCGAATCCGACGGCAGGTCCGCCGCCCTGTTGAACCGTGTTGTCGAACAAACTTTCTTCCCAGAGAATTGCGATCATTATCTCCGGAGTAAAGATGGTTTGGTATTTTCCAAAATAAGTTGAGTAATTGTTGATTACCAACTTCCACATATGAGCAAACGTGATCCGCGCCATAAATTTTGCCGTGAAATGTCACGGCCCTAGAGAGCTTCGGGCAATTATCCGATTGGATTACTTTTGCAATTCTAAAGACGACTTAGCGATTTTTGGACCTATTGCAGCAAGAACTTAGGAGTCGACTGTGGCGGCTTCGTCGCAAACTACTGGGGTATAGGGAAGCCCACCAACGATACGAGGGATCCTTTTGGCTGGAGCGGGGTCAAGCCGGGGTCAAGCCGCGCACGCTGTGGAATCTCAACCGGGCCTTAAGAAGGCAAATGCAGAGTACTACGCCACAGCCTAAAGTCTGAATAGAAGGGTCAAATCTAAATATTCAAGGAACGTATCGACATGCTTCCGTTCGGCTGCATACCTACATGCTGATGCCCGGTTACCGTCAGTTGCAAATAGAGACGCTAAAAGAACTACAGGCGTTGAAGTGGACTTGCTAGCGAGCGTGCACCGGGGATCCAGGCGGTGAATTAGCGACGTTGATTGCGCAGCAAGACGGGGGGCACGAGTTTACGCAATATCGGCGACGCCGTTGGCAGTCTCCACTAACCTGAGATGAGCGACCCGCTGCGGGCACTTCGCCGGGATTGGAGAAGACAGCAAAGATTTTCATTGTTCGACATGGATGAAGACATATTGGTAGCCGACTTGCAATTGGCTTTGTGTCCGGGAGACGATACTAATCGATGGTGAACCCTGGTTCCCGTCAATCGTCTGAAAATCGTCTCCCCACGCAGGTGCTTCGTATACGAGCGACACGTGCCTCCAATTCTTGTCGTCCCGCAGCAAACAGATGTCACCGGTTGTTACGGTGTCAAAACTCGTATCGAGGTCAATTATTGTGGATAGACCATTTTGTGTCGCCCTCTTCATCCGGCTTCCCTTTTTGTCGTCGACGAGGATGCCAGGTCCAGAATACCCGATCACATTGGCTCTGTCGGGATTTAAGGCAGCCCAGGTGATTGCCTTTTGGGGTGACAACATGTTATCGACATTGTCGCCAAGAGGATTGGTTGCGGGCAGCAACTCTGACGCCTTCTTGTAGCACCAGAACGCGAATGCCCCGCACCAGTCGATGGGTTTTCCGTCATCGTTCGTAAGTTTGGAGTACCTGTTTGTGCCTCCGTTCGCCGCTCGGCCGAGCTTGCTGTTCATCTGGTCTTCAGCAATCCTCACCGCAACATCCTTGATTCCGAGTAGGCCGCCGGTCAAATCCGTCGTCAACAACTTCCGGATGTCGGGATCGTTGCTGCAGATTCCGGCATCGTTGATAAGGCGAAAATCCTTATCCGCAGCT
>CAZMNG010000118.1:0-8510 GCA_964567505.1 uncultured Chthoniobacterales bacterium | reverse complement strand
CAGATCGCGGTCTTCCTGTCTGAGGCTAAGTTGAGTTATCTCCGCCGGTGCGCCAACACCGCCTCATGCGTGCTTTTTTTTTACGACACTACCAAAAATCACCGGCGACAATGGTGCAGTGCGGCGGGCTGCGGGAATCGTCATAAAGTCGCCCAGTTCCGCAAGCGGCAGGCAAGAGTCGATGCGGGAGGTTCTAACCCGCACTTTTCATAACATGAAATATGGGCTTCGTAGAATTGTTGATAGTTGGATCATTTACCACCACAATGTGAAAAACGGAGAGTTTATTTTTGATTTGTTGCGCGCGCCCAATCGAACGGAGCCGACCACAATCGGATGACGATATTGCTCGGCTAATTCCCCATGGTTGCGCCGGTCTGACAGAGCTCGTATAGCATGTTGCTGCCGTGACTGAACTTTCAACATACGTCTTTGAGAGTCTACGGGAAGATGGTGACCTTGTGCTTTACCGAGGACGGAGAGCGGATGACGGCTCCAGCCTGCTCCTTCTCCGACCGGTGTCTCGGCATCCCTCCGTCCGGAGTCTCGAGCAATTGGAGCACGAATACTCGATCAGAAACGAGATCGATCCCGACTGGGCGGCGCAACCGATTGCGCTCGAGTTCTACGACGGGCGTATGATCCTGGTGCTGAATGATCCAGGCGGCGAACCGCTCGAGAGGCTTCTTGGAGAGCCATTGGAATTGACGGAGTTTCTACACCTTGCGATCGCTCTCGCAGGCGTCCTCGGTAAGCTGCACGCGGCAGGTCTCATCCACAAGAACGTCAAACCTGCAAACGTCCTGGCCGAGCGCGGAACAGGCAAAGTGTGGCTCACCGGGTTCGGGATTGCTTCGCGGCTTCCGCGCGAGCGCCAGACGCCGGAACCGCCGGAAATGATCGCCGGAACGCGGGCCTACATGGCGCCGGAACAAACTGGCCGGATGAATCGATCGATCGATTCGCGAAGCGATCTTTACTCATTTGGCGTCACCCTCTACGAGATGCTGACCGGCGTGCTGCCGTTCAATGCATCCGACCCGATGGAGTGGGTTCATTGTCATATCGCCCGGCAGCCGGTGCCCCCTGGCGAGTATCTGAAGGAGATTCCGTCATCGCTCTCCGCGATCGTAATGAAGTTGTTAGCAAAAACAGCCGAAGAACGTTATCAGACCGCCGCCGGAGTCGCCGCCGATCTTCGGATCTGCTTGATGGATTGGGAGAGGCATGGCCGGATTGAGTCAATTCCGCTTGGTGCCCACGATGTGTCGGACCGGCTGCTCGTTCCGGAAAAGCTTTATGGTCGGGAGCGCGAGATTGGCACGCTGCTTGATTCGTTCAACCGTGTCGTGGCGGACGGAATACCCGAGTTTGTGCTCGTTTCTGGCTATTCAGGTGTTGGCAAGTCGTCGGTGGTCAACGAGCTGTACAAGGTATTAGTCCCGCACGGCCTCTTTGCGTCGGGCAAATTTGACCAGTACAAGCGCAACATTCCATACGCCACCGTCGCCCAAGCCTTTCAGAGCCTTGTGCGCCGGCTTCTAAGCCGGAGCGAGACCGAGCTCGGCCGGTGGCGAGACGCCTTGATCGAGGCGCTCGGGCCAAACGGTCAACTGATTGCAAGTCTTGTTCCGGAGCTGGAGCTAGTGATCGGCAAACAGCCGCCGGTGCCGGACCTGCCGCAGCAGGATGCGCAGAATCGATTTCAGATCGTTTTCCGGCGCTTTCTCGGTGCATTCGCCGAAAGGGACAACCCGCTCACCCTTTTTCTCGACGATTTGCAGTGGGTGGACACTGCAACGCTCGAGTTGCTCGAACACCTGCTGACGCATTCTGAGGTACGATCGCTCTTGCTGATCGGCGCCTACAGAGATGTCGAGGTTGGCCCTGCGCATCCGCTTATTCGAACGCTCAAGGCGATCCGCAATGTCAATGCGAGGATGTCTGAGATCGTGCTGGCACCGCTGGTACTCGACGATGTTGAGCGACTCGTCGCCGATACTCTTCGCTGCGCCCCGTTGCACGCGCGATCGTTGGCCCGTCTCGTGCATGAAAAGACCGGCGGCAATCCATTCTTCTCTATCCAGTTTTTCACCGCCTTAGCTGAGGAGGGATTGCTCGCGTTTGACCCCGAGGCGGCGACCTGGACCTGGGACGTCGAACGCATCAGGGCGAAGCGGTACACCGACAATGTCGTACACCTCATGGCCGGTAAAATCACACGGCTTCCTGCGAGCACGCAGGAAGCTTTGCAAGAGCTGGCCTGTCTGGGCAACGCCGCCGAGATCGCCGCCCTTACCCTCGTGCACGGGAAATCGCGGGCCACGATCCGCGCGGAGCTCTGGGCTGCTGTGCGCGCAGGGCTTGTTTTCGACGCGGCGGACAAATACACATTCGTTCACGACCGTATTCAAGAAGCCGCCTATGCCTTAATCCCGGAGGAGGAACGGTCGGCGGCACATCTTCGTATAGGCCGATTACTGGTGTCGCAGACCGGAGCGAATGAGCTCTCGGAAAGGATTTTCGAAATCGTCAACCAGCTCGACCGAGGCGCCAGGCTCATCACGGCGCCCCAGGAGCGCGTGCAGGTTGCCGAGCTTAATTTGATTGCAGCCAGGCGTGCCAAGGCTTCAACCGCGTACGCATCGGCACTGTCGTATCTCGTCGCCGGTCAAAAGCTGCTCCCAGAAGACTCCTGGGAACACTTGTACGAACTCACATTCGCGCTCGAATTCGAGCGGGCCGAGTGCGAGTTCCTGACCGGTGATTTTCTGATGGCGGAGCGGCGGCTTTCGATGCTGACGGAGCGTGCCCGGAGTCTTGTCAACAGCGCCGCTGTGACGCGCCTGCAAATAGAGCTCTACACCAGTCTGGACCAGGGTGATCGCGCGGTCGAGGCAGCGCTCAAATATCTCCGGCAGGCAGGGATCGATTGGTCGCTGCACCCGACTAGAGAGCAGGTGCGAGAGGAATATGACCGGATATGGCACCAACTCGGCAGCCGACCAATCGAGGCACTTGCCGATTTGCAGCCGATGACCGACCTCGCTTGCCGGTCGACTCTGGACGTCCTGGCGGTGGTTGAGGAGCCCGCATATTTCACCGATGCAAATCTGCGGAGCCTGATCGTGGCGCGGATGGCGAATCTCAGCCTGGAATATGGAAACAGCGATGGATCATGCGTCGCTTACGTTCACCTCGGCTGGTTTGTTGGACCCCAGTTCGGCGATTTTGAAGCTGCCTTCCGCTTTGGCAAAGTCGGTCTCGAGCTCGTCGAGAGGCGCGGCCTGGGACGTTTCAGTGCCCGCGTCTCGCAATGCTTCGCTTATTTTCTCAATCCCTGGTCGAGGCATTTGCGCTCGGGTATCGAATTACTGCGCCGCTCCTTCACTGCGGCGCAGGAGACTGGCGATCTTAAGTATGCCGTGTATGCTTGCGATCGGCTGGTTACTTTGCTAATTGCTGCCGGCGTTCCGCTTGAGGACACCCAAAGCGAGGCGACAAACGGACTGGAATTCGCGAGAAAAGCAAAGTTTCACTACATCGCCGATATAATTTCCGGACAGATTAGTTTTATTCGAACCCTTCGCGGCCTGACGCCAAACTTTACCTCCTTCAGCAATGCGGAGTTCGACGAAGTCCAGTTTGAACAGCATCTGGAAAGCGATCCGCATTTGATATTCGCCAAATGCTGGTACTGGATACGTAAATTGCACGCGCGCTATTTTGCAGGGGAATACGCGGATGCCCTCGAGGCGGCAGCTAAGGCGAAGCCGCTATTGCAGACGCAGCCGGGATTTTTTGAATCGGCTGAATACATTTTTTATGACGCACTCGCGCGCGCGGCGGAGTGTGGGTCTGCCACGTCTGAGGAGCGATCTCGCCATCGGGAGACACTCGCCACCCACCAGAAGCAGCTCGAGGCATGGGCGGAAAATTGCCCGGAGAATTTTGAAAATCGTGCGGCCCTGGTCAACGCCGAGATTGCCCGAATCGAGGGTCGAGAGCTGGACGCCCAGCGTCTCTATGAAAAGGCCATTCGATCGGCGCGTGAAAACCGGTTTGTTCAGAACGAGGGTCTTGCGAACGAACTCGCTGGAAGATTTTACCTCGCTTCCGGTTATCAAACGAGCGGATACGCGTACCTTCGAAATGCCCGATACTGTTTCGTTCGCTGGGGCGCTCTTGGCAAGGTGCGACAACTGGATCAACGTTACCCGCATTTGAATGAGGAGCGAGGCGTTGCTTCGTCCACGGTCACGATCGGTACGCCTGTCGAGCAACTGGATCTTGGGACGGTGATTAAGGCCTCGCACGCGGTCTCCAGCGAGATCGTGCTTGAGAAATTAATCGAAACGCTCCTCGTAATCGCCGTGGAACATGCTGGGGCCGAACGAGGTCTCCTGATCTTGCCGCATGGCAAGGAGCATCGGATCAAGGCCGAAGCGAGCGTCGGTCGACAGAACGTTCAGGTCCAACTACGGGACGTGGTAGTAAGCGATGCCGCGCTCCCACAGTCGCTCTTCTCCTATGTGGCGCGAACCCTCGAAAGCGTCATTTTGGATGACGCCTCGGTAGGAAACCTGTTTTCAGAAGATGATTACATCCGGCGGCGACGCGCCCGGTCAATACTCTGCCTGCCGCTTGTGAAACAAGCCAAGCTGATGGGTGTGCTCTACCTCGAAAACAACCTGGCATCCGACGTATTCACACCGAAGCGACTCGCGATGCTCGAACTGTTGGCGTCGCAGGCCGCGATCTCGTTGGACCATGCCCAGCACGCCGCTCGTCTGGCTAAGGCGAACGAAGCGCTCCGGGAATGTCTCGATACGCTCGCCTCGGTACCAGAGCTGGATGACTTCCTGGGCAAGGTTTTGGCGATCATGACAAGGCATTTGGGCGCCGTCACTTCCGGGTTGCGCGTCGTCGACCTTGAGAAGAACAGTTTGACTCTGGAGCTGCTTTTCCAGGGTGGGCGAGTGATGTCTCCTGCCGAAGCGAATTACCCGGAAGACTGGCGGTCACTGTCGCTGAATGACCAGCGAGTCAGCTCGATTATGGATCAGCCGACGACCGTGATCCATCTTGTTAATCCGCATACCCTCATTTCTCAGCCCCTGCGTTCTTACCTGCTTGGAACCGGCATACGGACGTTGCTGATCATCCCTCTGACATTAGGGGGCGAGGCCAACGGCCAATTGAGTTTTCATTTTGCCGATGAGCGCGGCTTTCACCCGGAGGAACTCGAGATCGCCCGGGCTTTGGCAATCCAGGCCAGCCTCTCCATTCGGCTTACTCGATTAGCGAGAAACGCGATTTCGTCGGCAAAACAGGCTGAAGAAAACCTGACGTTGGCCAAGGAAGCCGCAGAAGGAGCCGCCCGCGCCAAGAGTGAATTTCTCGCCATGATGAGCCACGAGATTCGGACACCGATGAACGGCGTGATCGGCATGACTGGCTTGCTTCTCGATACGGATCTTACACTGCAGCAGCGGGAATTCGCCGAAACGATTCGCTTCAGCGCCGATACGCTTTTGACAATTATCAACGACATTCTGGATTTTTCAAAGATTGAAGCAGGCAAGATGACGATTGAAACCGTCAATTTTGATCTGCTCAAAATGGTCGAGAATACATTGGATATCGTGGCCGTACGGGCATTCAGCAAGGGACTTGAATTGGTCAATTCAATCCCTGGCGACGTTCCCACAAAGCTGCGTGGTGATCCCGGACGGCTGCGGCAAGTTCTCATCAACTTAGTCGGCAACGCTATCAAGTTTACCGACGAGGGAGAGGTCGTGGTTCGTGTCAAGAAGCAGAGTGAATCCGAAACAAATGTAGTACTGAGGTTTGAAGTTCACGATACGGGGATTGGGATTGCGCCTGAAGCACAGACGCGGCTGTTTGAGGCGTTCAGTCAGGCTGATCCCTCGACGAACAGTCGATATGGCGGCAGCGGCCTGGGACTCGCCATCGCTAAACGGTTGGTCGAGATGATGCGGGGAGAAATCGGTGTGCAAAGCACTCCGGGGGCAGGTTCCACTTTCTGGTTTACAGCCACGTTTGAAAAGCAGCTGGCAAATGCGCTCGAATCACGCGATCGCGACCTCTCTGCGGTTCGAGTGCTGGTCGTTGATGACAATGCGACCAATCGGCAAATCCTCTGCCACCAGATTCTTTCTTGGAAGATGCATGTGGCAAGCGCGTCGAGCGGCTTGGACGCTCTAGACCGACTCCGCGCGGCGGCGCGCGAAGGTAGGCCTTACGACATAGCGCTTCTGGACGTGAAGATGCCGGAAATGGACGGGTTGACCCTGGCCCGCGTCATTCGGGCAGACTCACTGGTCGCCGATACCCGGCTTGTGATGTTGACGTCCGTGGGCCAGCCACGCAGACCGGAGGAGTTGCTGGAGGCGAATATCAATACGTGTCTCGTCAAGCCCGTTAAACAGTCCCGGCTATTTGATTGTCTCGTTAATGCGATGGGCGAAGCCGCGTTCCAAGCGTCTATCGGCGAATCCGACCGATCCAGTTCCGTGAGCGACTCCGCTCCGCTCGAAGTGCAACCCGACAAAATGCGCGTTCTTCTGGCAGAGGACAACGATATCAATCAACGGGTCATCCTTGGTCAATTGCGAAAGCTCGGAGTCGAAGCCGATGCTGTGGCGAACGGATTCGAAGTGCTCGAAGCCGTCAAGTCAACCGGTTACGACATTATTCTGATGGACTGTCAGATGCCCGGAATGGACGGATACGAGGCGACGCGAAAGATACGGATACTGGAGCAGGATGCGAATCGAATCCCCCACCGCCAATTTCCGGTTCACATTATCGCTATCACGGCAAACGCGTTGCACGGCGACAATCAGAAATGCTTTGCAGCCGGAATGAACGACTACCTCAGTAAGCCGATCCGGTTACTTGAATTGAAGGGCGCGTTGAATCATTGGAGAACAATCAATTGGAGTCAATCCGGCGCTCGAACTGCCCCAGGGAAAAAGGGGAGTGAACCATCGCGTACGGCTGGTCAAATGCCCGAAGGAACCTTGCCCACCGCACGGAGATCCGGAGGTGCGGCTGTTGATATCCAACGTTTAGTCGACGTAAGCGAGAGCTGTGAGGGAACTCGCGCTTTAATCGACCTTTATCTGCAGCAGGCGGACCAGATGATGGAAGACTTAAGTCGGGCCATTCGGTTGAGCGCAGCGAGAGAAGTCGAGTATTGCGCGCACAAGCTTCTCGGGGCGAGCGCCAATTGCGGAATGACGGCGATTTTGCATCCGCTTCGTGAACTCGAGGCAATGGCCCGAACGGGTCGCATAACCGACGCTGAACAAATTTACGCGGATGCGAGCCGGGAACTCAGCCGGATAAAAGAATTTCTGACCTCCTACCTGTCCGATCAAACTGCCTGAGATCCGAATATTTCTTAGCAGAAACTGCAGTGGACTGGATCAGGGTTTTCTACGGCATGCAGATCAGTATAGTGGTGAGTCACCAAGTTAAAACGACGCCAAACAGAGTTCAGCACCAAAACGATACGAAAGGAATACTACATATGACGGCAGGCAATCGATCAGTGACGGCATCGCCGGCATGGAAGGCCCTCGAGGCCCACCATCAAAACATCCGGGAAGTGCATCTCAGGAACCTCTTCGCGGATGATCCAAAACGGGGCGAACGCTTGACGATCGAGGCGGTGGGTCTCTACCTCGATTACTCCAAGAATCGTGTCACCGACGAAACTCTCAAACTCCTCGTTAAACTGGCCGAAGAATCCGGTCTACGGGCGCGGATCGATGCCATGTTTAGCGGCGAAAAGATTAATATCACGGAAAACCGTGCCGTCTTGCATGTGGCGCTGCGTGCACCGAGGGGGACATCGATAATCGTCGATGGCGAGAACGTCGTCCCGCAGGTGCATGCGGTACTTGATAAGATGTCCGACTTCTCCAACCGCGTCCGGACCGGTGCATGGAAGGGACACACCGGGAAGCGCATTCGCAACGTGATTAACATCGGCATCGGTGGCTCAGACCTCGGGCCGGTGATGGCGTATGAAGCTCTCAAGAATTATAGTGAGCGGGCGATTGACTTGCGCTTCGTCTCCAACATCGATGGCACAGACTTCGCCGAGGCCGTGCATGACCTCGATCCATCGGAAACCCTTTTCATCATCTCCTCAAAGACCTTCACAACTTTGGAGACGATGACCAATGCGCACACAGCGCGGGACTGGTCGCTCAAGGGCCTCGGCGGCGATGTCAATGCCGTGGCCAAACATTTCGTCGCCGTCTCGACCAATGGAGCGAAGGTATCCGAATTTGGTATCGACACAGCTAACATGTTCGGGTTCTGGGATTGGGTTGGGGGACGCTATTCCATGGATTCAGCGATCGGGCTTTCGACGATGCTTGCGATTGGACCGGATAACTTCCGAGCTCTTCTCGAAGGTTTTCACGAAATGGACGAGCACTTTCGCACGGCGCCCTTCGAGCGCAACCTGCCAG
>CAZMNG010000117.1:0-8557 GCA_964567505.1 uncultured Chthoniobacterales bacterium | reverse complement strand
AGGAGAACCGGATTTCTCCGCCCAGGGCCCGAATCTCGCGAACCAATGCCTCGGCGACAGCCTTGAAGTCGACGATACCTTCCTGAGGGACCCGTATTCCGGCCAGGCCTGCCGCATGGGGTTCGATCTCGCGAATCTGTTCCGGCCCGAGAAGCTGAAGCCCTATCAACCCGTTGGCAACGCCCCGCTCAAGAAGGGTGTGAAGGCGCGGAATCTCCTCCGCTTCGGTCGCCACTACGATCTTGCCGCACAGTTCATGGCGAATCTCGTGCTGCCGACAGAACTCCACCATCCTGCGGATTCCCTGCACCGCGAGCCGTGCTTTAATCGATCCTGGTTTGTAGTACAAACCGCAATGCAGGACTCCACTGTTGTTGGTCGTCTGGTGGCGACCCGGCCCCGTCTCCTTTTCTAACAGCAGCAGTTCATGCTGCGGGAAGCGCAGCCGTAGTTGATAGGCGGTGGCTAACCCGACAATTCCCCCGCCGATGATCGCGACTTTCATGCCACGGCCTGTTCTATCTTGACTCTAGCTTTGAAAGGAGTATCGAACGCGATCCACGAGGGATCGCAAGGGCCGCCCAAGCACTCTGGGCCGAGCTTGCACCGCTAGCCCGATCGCCTTGAGACTACCAACGATCTTCCCTTGTTTCCAGGCGGCTTCCGCGGCAAGTATGTGCATGTCGGACACCTGTCGCGGATCGAGGTACCCCTGGCAGACCTCGAGCATCTCGGCAATGGAATCCTGGACTGCGCTATAGTTGCCGGCATCGAACATATGCCGGATATATCCGTCGTACCCGCTGGCGAGAGATCTCTTCTGTTCCGCAATACTCACTCCCATATCCACAAGCAGAGACGGAGAGATCTCCGGCGCCGCGTCGAGCGGGTCCGGTCTCCCTGCTCTGCGCAAAGACGCTGCCGCCTGAGCTGCTAGAGCACAGAGGATTTGATCCTTGCGCTTGCGGAACGAGAGTTGCTGCGGATGGATTCGATACTTGAGCACCTTCTGTTTGAGATTGGCGCATTGATAGAGTTCCGCAATTCTCAACCATAGGTCGTAGTCATCCGACTGAACAAAGACCCGCCGATAGCCGCCGACTTGTTCATAGGCATCTCGGCGCATCAGGATGGTTGGATGCCAGAAGGTATTGCGGACCATGAGTTCCCTTTGAATTTCCTCGTTCTCTGAAGGATAGTCATCCGCTGAATCGATCAAATTGCCGACGGAGTCGATCCATTGCACGGCCCCACCGAGCAGTCCGACGGCCGGATTCCGTTCGAGATAGTCGACCTCCGCGTTGAGCCGATCGGGAAGAGAAATGTCGTCCGCATCCTGAATCGCGATATAGCGGCTACGAGGGAGCGTACACGCAGCGACCTTGGCCTCAATGTAGGAGCACGGAGCAATCTGGCTGACTTTGACCCTCTGATCGCGCGATGCGTAGTCCAACGCGATCTCTTTGGATCGGTCCTTTGATCCAAAATCTACGATGAGGAATTCGAAGTCCAAGAAGGTCTGCGTCAGGACGCTTTCAATCGCCTCCGGCAGGAAGCGCTCTATATCCCGAATGACCAGTACGACGGAGACAAGTGGTTGATTGATCATGGCCTCAAGTGGGAGCGATCTGCTCGGCAGTCGTCAGGCGGTAGGCTCCTCTTGCATTGATAGTTCGTTTCGAATAGGCTCTTCGATCCGCACGACCGATTAGTCGAGAATCAGGTTGACGATCTCCAGCATCTGTCGATCGATATCGAACTGCGTACGGGCCAGTTCGCGAGAGCGACTGCCCATCGCAGCGCATTCGGTTCGGTGAGCGGCCAGATATCCAATGGCATGTGCGGCCTCTTCCGCAGAGCCTGGAGGAATCACGACTCCGTTGACTCGATCGTGCACGGCTTCTGCGCTTCCGCCCACATCGGTGACGATGCATGGCAAGCCGCAGGCCATGGCTTCGAGTACTGAAAGGGGTAATCCCTCCGCGTGGGAAGTTAGAATGAACGCCGAACCCGCCTGGAGGTACGATTGAACATCCTTCTGGAATCCCTGAAAGAATACCCGATCGGACAAGCCCAAGGCCTCTGCCTCGCCCAGGAACTTCTGCTTGAGGGGCCCGTCGCCAACAAAGATACACTTACATGCGATTCCGCGACGTTTGACGAGCGAAAGAGCCTCGAGTAAGACCTCAATGCCCTTGACCTTGGAGAGTCTCGCCGTACAAACGAGAACAAAGTCTTCTGGAGCGATCCCCAAGCGAGTCCGCACTGCGTGCGCCCGCGAACCGTCCGGGAAAAAAGCCGCGGTCGACACGCCATTATGGATCGTAATCGTTTTGCGCGGCGAGAACTTGAGCGTCTCAAGTAAGGACTTCCGAACCGCGTCGCTCACGCAGATGGTACTGGAGCAAAGATAGGCTGCGAATCTCCATCCGAGGATCCGCCGAGCGCGCTCCCCTGCACTGCGGCGCAAAACGCCATAGAGCCCGCCTCCCGGATAGGGTGGCGGAAGCGCTGGAAGCACGAGATGTTGGATGGCGAGGCGCCGGTGCATTCCCAGCAACGACGCAGCGAAGACAGCTTGCCAGGGGAAAGAGAAGATCCAGCCATAGCAGAAGACGACTACCGTCGATCGATGTTTGCCGAGCAAGCGCACCCATCCCCCCAGGGACTTTGGCTCGTCACTCACCCAAACCTCGACACGTGTCCTCCAATCCTTCTCAAGCCGGTCCGACAACACGTCGACGCCCAAACAGATGACCCTAATCCTGACATCAGATGGGACCAACCTCTCGAGCAGCTGAAGAAGGTGCCGTTCCACCCCTCCGAATTCCCCGCTGTTCGGAAGCACAAAGAGGATCTTTCCGGCAACCTTTGCAGACGAAGGCCAGGTTGGCCCTTCGGGCAAACCGGTCTCGCTGGAAGACGTTTCAACCGCCGGCAAAGGTCCCCCTCTCGATTGGGGCATCGCAGCTCAGGTCCGCCGTGAAATGCTCAGACGGCCGTGGCGGCTTGCGCATCCTGCGATTTTGATTGCAGAATGACGGCTGTGAGTTCATGAATCCGGTCCTTGATCTCGAATGAACGTAGAACGGACTCGCGGGCTGCATGCGCCATGGCAGCGCGTTCCTCGGGATGGGTCGCAAGAAAGAGGATCGCTTCTTCAGCCTCGTCGAAGGAACCAGGGGCAATGACCAGTCCATTTACGCGATCCTTGACGACTTCGGCATTTCCCCCGACATTCGTAACGATGCAAGGCTGCCCGCAGGCCATCGCCTCCAGAATCGACAGAGGAAGACCTTCGAGATGTGACGTCAGGATAAAGGCGGAGGCAGCCTGGAAGTAGGGACGAACATCTCTTTGAAAGCCTTCAAAGAACACATATCCCGTAAGGCCAAGCCGATTGGCCTCTCCTATGAGATCTGCTTTCAGTGGTCCGTCGCCGAGGATAATGCACTTGAGTGAGATACCCTGGCGCAGCACCCGTGAGACTGCATGCAGGAGAATGTCGACGCCCTTTGCCTCGCTTAAGCGCGCTGCGCAGACCAGAAGGAACTCATCCGGGCTGATCTCGAATCGCGATCGGACCGCGTAACCGGCGGGCTCACCGGGCACAAATGTCGTTGTCGAGACACCGTTGTGGACCGTGATCGTGGTTCTAGCTGGAAACTCATAGTTCGTTACCAGCGAATCCCGTACCGCGTCACAAACACAAATCGTCGTTTGCGAGAGACGTCCGATGAGATTGACTTTGAGCATGTAGCGTGCTCTTCTGCCGATCCTGCGTTTCAACGCTATCCACGGCGAACTCCCTTCCACAAAGGGTGGCGCGGGCGGCGGGATGAGGTGCTGAATGGAGAAGCATTTCTTCGACGCAAGCCATGCTGCAAGGGCAGACCGCCAGGAGAACGCATTGATCCAGCTATAGCAGAAGACAATTGTGTGGGGCTGGAATTGGCGGAACAGAGAATACCATTGGCCGACTGAATGGGGCTCCAGAACGCAGCGGACCGCCGTTTCGCCCAGGTCGCTTCTATCGATGTACTGAGAGAGCGTCTCATGCTCGATGCAAAGAATCGACGACTGCATCTCGGTACCGCGAAGCCCATCCAGGACGGCAAGAAGGTGTCTTTCCAGGCCACCAAACTCGGTGGTTTTGGGGACTACAAACACGATCTTCTTCCGAGCTCTTGAAGGTATTGGCGTGGACGGTGCGCCGCTCGAGCGCGGCACACTCAGAAACAGTTTCGAACCGGCACCGTCGTTTGGGGCGCTTTTCGAAGCAGCCTCCGTTGCCGTCGCTGCGGCAGCAGTCGCCGGCAATGGCAGCATTCGCAACAGGCCCCTGCGAAAAAGCTCTTCCCTTGAGTAAGCAAAACTGCTTTCGCGCGGCAAACGGTTGCCATGATCTTCAAGGTACTGTCGAAACTGTGCTGATTCATGCCGCCAGGGGTGATCGCTGTTGATCCGGCTATCGAGTCGGCGAGAGACGGTCCTGCGAAACTTGAAATGATGCGTCACACCGCGCGCCGCAGTGGCGCGTGGCCCTTCTCCTTTGGGGGGATGATGATTCCCGCCCTCGGCGAGGCGTGTGCTAGTTGTGCAGCGAAAGAGCGGAAATTTGAAGATATCGCCCTTGACACCCATTCTTCGATAAAGATCGACCAAACAAAGGGGAAATTGGCGAAATGGATCCAGAATCTCCAGAGGCGTCTCTAAAGACCCGTCGGCTGCGAGCCGCTGCAGCATCGGAGCAGCCATCACATTTGCGCCAACCGCCTCAAGCTCAGAAATCGTCTCCTGCACCGTTGCGTAAGGAAACTCGACAAACTCATCGCTGTCGGCCAACAAGACCCACTGTCCTGGACAACGAGCCAGAACAGAATCGAGGCGCTTCCTCTTTTCTTCGATATGAAAGGAGCCCTCGTAGCTGTCTTCAATTGTGATCGGATACAAATCCTTTACCGCGTAGAGCGTCGAGTTTTCTTCTCGGGGACCATGAACAACAAAATGGAAGTCATCGACACCGAGCCTCATGTAGTACTTCATCCATGCTTCGATGAGGTCGCTATCTCCATTCACGTGACTAATCAGTTTCATGTTTTGCTTACGTATTCCGCGGGCACCGTGGAGTCAGCTGCAGTCCAGGTTTTCGAGCCACCGGTAAGGACGTTGTGTCCCCTCGCATCTAACTCCAAGACGAGCTGATCTTCTCACACTTTCCAGTTCCCATTCGATCCTATTGGGTTCATTGCAGCTGTCGCAATCTGGAATGCCTTATCGCGCGCGAAGAAAGAGGCACTTCTGGAAAACAGCTCCTGGTATGCTCTGCGGCTCGCCGCAGCCGACTGTGCACCATCCGAAAGAGCCTCGGATATTGCCGAAGCGAACGCTTGCGGCGTATCGTGTGCCCGCAGCCCATAGTCGGCAAGTCGATCCGCGGGCATGCCCCTATAGGCTTTCGCAGTCCCCACAAACGGCTTGCCCAACGCCAATGCCTCAACGGTCTTTATCGAAATCCCGGTTCCTGAAATCATTGGCGCTATGACGCACCTCGCCGCTGCATAGTATGGCTCCAGCTCGGCCACCGGGCCGACGAACAATCCTTTGAATCTCTCATACAAATCCGGAAGCTGTTCTCGCACCAGCGTCTCAATCTTCCCCACGATTGAAATACTGTATCTGCGTTCAGCAAGCAGGGGCCACACTTCTTCAAGAAACCATCGAATTCCCACCAGATTGGGCCCCGTGCTCTGCCCCACGAAAAGGAGATCGATCGGCTCACCCGAGGATGCGGAACAGGCTAAGGATGTAAACGCCTCGTCGATCGACGGTAAAACCAACACATGGCGGCGATCAGGAATGTGCGCCTTGAAGAAGTTGAAATCCTCCACGGAGCAATGCACGAGAACGTCTGGCTTCTTTAGCTTCTCGTACTCGGAGCGAAGCAGGTTTTCCAGTGTGTCGGCCCGGTGCGTCCATTGGTTGGTTTCGCCCCGTTCCTTCAGCAGATGCGCTTGAACATCGTGGGTATCCAGGAGAAGAGGGACATTCTTCCGGCGCGGGAGGATACGTCTACGCAGACGTTGCGCGAAGCCTAGGGTAAACACATGGTTGACTTGGATAACCTCAACTTCTGCAGAGCGAATCGCCTCCGTGGCACTCTCCGAAAGCTCGGCAGATTCTGCGGTAAATACGATCCAATCCAACTCCGTCGGCCTGCCAAAGCGTTTCAGCCACCCCAAGTACTTTCCGCGCAGGAATAGCCGTTTGTTTATCGGCGCAACAAATGTCCAATCGGCTCCGATTTCTTCCATGCCTCGCTGAATTTCTCCCCATTCCGGAAACTCAGGGACATAGAAGCAATCGATTGCTACTGTAATCAATATCGTGGCGAATCCACGGTTGCGATAGTAGTCGACCTGATTTTGAACAACCCGGGCTGTTCCACTTCGCGGCCATGGCGGGCCGACGATAATCGCTGTAGGCAATTGCCTTTCCACCGTCCTCATTTCTCTCCCACGACATCCTCGAGAGCTACTACTTGCCTGGTCGCTTCGCGAAGCCACAACGGTAAGCCGGCCGGCGCAGATTCGTTGCGGTTCGATTCGATACTCGCGCAAGAGCATTTTCCTCTGAGTAGCGTTCGCCGGCCGCTCCTTAAGACAAAGTCCGACCCTCTCCAATGGTCTGTGAACCATTGCCCGGATTGGTTGACGCCGCGTTCCTCTCGCCGGCGGGTGTACGAATCTTGCGGAGATTCTGCACGACTTCTCCCAGCGTCATCCAGACCTGACAATACAGATAAAAGCGCTTCTTCGTCTCCAATGTCAGCAGCCAATTCAGCGCGCGGACAGGGAGAAGGAGAAGGACAAGCCTGAGAATACTGATGCATTCGCGCGGGATGCCCAGGAAAGGCGGACGAGAAGCACGTTCAATGATCCGGGTTCTGCCGAAGTCGAACCACCAGGTCTCGAAGTATTCTCTTTGCAGACGCTCTTGGGGAACAGGATGGTGCACAACGGCATTGGCCTCGTAGCGCAGCCGCTCACCGGCCCGAAATAGCCTTTCTCCAAACTCTGTATCTTCCCCGCTGAGCAGAACGTTTCCGCAGCGCCCAAGATCCGTGCGGAACATCCCATACTTTCTGAAGGTCTCTTTTCGGAAAGCCATATTGGTTCCGAACGGCGCTCGTGTGATATGGCCTGACAGATCCCCGTTGTCATAGAGAGCCAGCGTCCCGCCTAGATCGAACTTCCCGCCTACTGTGAGCCACTTGGGCGGGTGAAAGTCTTTCGGGGGCACGATCTTTCCGCCTGCACCAGCCCACTGTCCGTCTCGCAGGGAGGCCGTTAGGTTCTGCAACCAGTTTGGATCGGCAACCACGTCGTCATCGATGAAGGCGATGATCTCCCCCATTGCCTGCTGGATGCCCGCATTCCGAGCTCGGGACAGCCCCTGCTGAATCTCAAGCAGGTATCGAAAGCGCCCCGGGAATCGCCTGCAGTAGTCGTCGACGACCGCACGGGTCTGATCACGTGAATTATTGTCGACAACAATCACTTCCCAGAGGATCGACTCCGGAAGAATCTGAGCCGCAACGCTGTCAAGTGCCTTGGGAAGGCTCTCAGACCGGTTATATGTGCAAAGAATTAGGGAAATGTCCATGGGGTCGCGTAGTCGGGATATGAGAGTTGATCTCAGGCAGCAAGGCCTTTCGAAGCGACTCTTCCCGACAAGCATTCGATGCGTGTTCGGAGTGGAGTTGTCCGAAGACGGTCCTGCTTGTTTACCAAACGCTGACTGAGCCTGTCAGCCATGAGTCCGGAAAGGGCTTTGTCTCGAAGGCCGGCGAGACGAAATGCAACTGGTTCACAAGCGAGCGCAGGCCCCCCTGCAACTGTGGATGGGGCTCATAGGCAAAGAGGGTGGATTTGCTGTCGCTCTGGTATGCCGCTATAGCAGCCAGGCTGGATGCATCATCCGGAAGAATGATAACCAAATCGCCGGGTTGGGGTGCACTGCCTGGGTGGCAGAGAAATGCACGATAACCGCAAGGACCTTCGTTGCGAACCAGATCCCCGGTCAGGATCACTCCCGGCTTCTGAACGGTCTTCGCTGAACCCTGCTCAATGGGAACGCCAAGATAGTTCAGATAGGAGGCGAATTCCAGGATCGAAAACGGAGTGGCAAACGGGAAGTAGAGCCGCTTCACTGTTTGCGGATTCTCATTGAAGTGTTCTTCAATCGCCTGCCCAATTTCCGCCTTCGCATAGACCACGTTCTTTCTTTCATACATACGGATGGCGGAAAGCGACACATCCTGAAGACACACAATGGTTGCAAGCGCGCCTACGGCGAATCGAGCGCCCAAGTTCCACTGTCTGACCTCAGTCGCGACGATGCGACCCAGGTACACGCCGCCGATCAAGTCCACCGGAGCCAGGTAATAGCCGCTAAACATCGCCAACACGGCGTATCCAACGAAGCAGGCTGCTCCCGCTGCCGCCAACCCGTCGAAGATCATTATCAAACGCTATGAGAACGGCCAGGAGAAGAT
>CAZMNG010000116.1:0-8580 GCA_964567505.1 uncultured Chthoniobacterales bacterium | reverse complement strand
TATGATCCTGCGATGGTTAACACGTTTTGCTCTCTCAATATCCATAAAGGCTGGATCATCGGCCTGGATGCACCAGACTTTTCGACAACTGGACAACGTTAGTCGGCAACCAGGTTATGGCGCATTCAGTGTGAGCGTCTCCCAGCTGCCAGAAACCATTCATTACAAGCGGTATGAGCTCAGCTTCGACGACAAATATCTCGATGCCGCTCCTACGGAGCTTATCGCAATTTTTTGGCGTGGCAGCTATAAAGATCTCGCTCCTACGGAGCTGCCGCAACGCGACCGATGGTTCAAACCATTGCGGCCTCAAGCATAAAGCAGATAATATCAGCTGCGCTGCGAACGAATGCCCATATATCGGGTTACTCAAAGTCGTCCACGACAACGATGTGATATATCCCGCAGTGCCAACTGATGGAACCAGTTCATGAGCTTTTTTGGAATATATAGTTCGATTATTCCTATTGGTGAATGCGCATTCGCGCGCTTACGATGGGCCATGAAAACGATCTCCGCGAACAACTTGGCCCGCGGGGGCCCCAATGCGCCTTTGAACAGCCGTTTGCACGTCGGTTCGACAGCTGGTCGTTAGAAGGCTGAATCTGTTTCTCCGCCAAGGGTCCAAGCCGTGATTGAACTCTCAAAATATGTCTTCAAGGTGTTGCACGAGGATGAAGACATCATTCTGTATCGCGGGCGTATTGAAGGAGACCACCCGCACGTTCTTGTTCTTGCACCCGCCCTGAAGCGTCCCGCACCGAAAACCTTGAAACGACTTGAGCACGAATGTTCGCTCAGAGAGCAGCTGGACCCGGCGTGGGCTGCGCAGCCGATTGGAATTTCTCGCCATTGGGCTCGACCCGTGCTTGTGCTTACAGATCCCGGCGGCATGCTTCTCAATCGATTACTTGGGGAGCCTTTCGAGCCGGCGCGTTTCCTGCCTTTGGCCATCGGCATCGTAGCCACAGTTCGAAAGCTTCACGAGCAAGGCATCGTTCACAAGGACATCAAGCCAGCTAACCTGCTTATTGACTGTGCAACCGGCCGCGCCTTTTTGACCGGGTTTGCCATCGCTTCGCGATTGCCTCGCGAGCGCCAGGCCCCTGATCCACCCGAGTTTATCGCAGGAACACTCGCTTACATGGCACCCGAACAGACCGGTCGAATGAATCGATCCATCGATTCCCGGAGCGATCTCTATTCGCTCGGCGTCATGCTCTACGAGATGCTCACCGGAACTCTTCCCTTTGTCGCCTCCGACCCGATGGGGTGGGTTCACTGCCATCTTGCCAAGCAGCCGGAGCCGCCCCCCGAACGCGTAGCCGGCATTCCCGAAATCATTTCGGCCATCGTATTAAAACTCCTCGCCAAGACCGCCGAGGAACGCTACCAGACCGCGGCTGGCTTGGAGGCCGACTTGCGGCGCTGCCTCGCCGAATGGGACTCTCTGAGACGCATCGATCCATTCAGGCTCGGCACGCACGACGCCTCCGACCGGCTCCTGATGCCCGAGAAACTCTACGGCCGTGATCGGGAAACGCAGACCCTGCTCGATTGCTTCAATCAGGTTGTGTCAACTGGTAACCCGATCCTGGTGCTGGTGTCCGGGTATTCAGGAATCGGCAAGTCCTCGATCGTCCACGAGCTGCACAAAGCAATCGTGCAGCCGAGCGCCATCTTTATTTCAGGGAAATTCGACCAGCATAAGCGCGACATCCCGTACGCCACGCTCGCCCAGGCTTTCCAGCTCCTCGTACGCCAGCTGCTGGGCAAAAGCGACGCGGAGGTAAACCGTTGGCGGGATCTGTTGCAGGAGGCCCTGGGTCCAAATGCTCAACTCATCGTCAGCCTTATCCCAGATCTGGAGTTGCTCATCGGTAAACAGACGCCGGTTCCGGATATCTCGGGCATAGACGCTGAAAACCGTTTTCACACGGTGTTCCGATCGTTCCTGAGTGTTTTCGCTAGCAAAGAGCATCCCCTGGCCCTGTTTCTCGACGACCTCCAATGGCTGGACACGGCCACGCTCAAAGTGCTCGAAAGCCTGCTGAGCCACCCCGAGGTCGGTTATCTGCTACTCATCGGAGCATTTCGAGATAACGAGGTCGGCCCAGCTCATCCACTGACGCGCGCAGTCGGGGCAATGCGCCAGACCGGGGCGATCGTGCGCGACATTGTGCTAGGGCCCCTCTCGCTTTCCAGCGTGACCGAATTTGTGGCCGATACGCTTCAATGCGAGCAGCCGACGGCAGAGTCCCTGGCACGGCTCGTGCACGAAAAAACACTCGGGAATCCGTTTTTTGCGATCCAGTTTCTAACGGCCCTCCGCGAGGAGCAGCTCCTCGACTTCGATTCGCACAACGGGATCTGGACCTGGCACCTGGAGCGCATTCGGGCCAAGGACTATACTGACAACGTCGTCGATCTTATGGCCGGCAGGTTGAATCGCCTGCCCGAACAGACGCAAGGTGCTCTAAAGCAACTCGCCTGTCTGGGGAACGAGGCGGACTTCGCTACAATGAGTCTGGTTTGCGCAGAAAATGAAGAGGCGCTGGACGCTTGCTTCTGGGACGCCCTTCAGGCCGGCTACGTCGTTCGGTTGGAGAACGGCTACAAGTTTCTTCACGACCGCGTCCAGGAGGCCGCCTACTCGCTGATCCCACAAGAGAACCGGCCTTCAACCCATCTGCGGATCGGACGATTGCTCGCGGCACGCACGGCGCCGGAGCAGATCGATGAAAAGATCTTTGAGATTGTCAACCAGCTCAACCTGGGGATGCAGTTGATCACGGAGCCTGAAGAGCGGGAACGGGTCGCAAAATTCAACCTCATCGCCGGCCTACGGGCGAAAAATTCTGCGGCCTATGTTTCGGCCCTCCAGTATCTTAGCACCGGCCGTAAAATCCTGGCGGAGGATTCTCGCCAAAGCGAGCCTTCTGTTGCCGCTGGCGGGGAGCAGGCGGCCTCCTGCCTGGCTGATCGCGAAGCGACCTTGGGCCCAGCCACTACACGATACGAACTGAGGTTTGCACTCGCATTGCACAGCGCCCAATGCGAATATTTGACTGGCGCGTACGAAGTGGCGGAGCGACGGCTTTCATATCTCTCGGCCCACACCGCGGACGTCGTCGATTTCGCCGCCGTTACCGCAACACGTCTCGACCTTTACACCACGCAAGACCGCAGCGACCGCGCCGTCGAGGTCTGCCTCGATTATCTGCGATCTGTCGGAATTGACTGGTCGCCGCATCCCACCGAGGTAGAACTTCAGCAGGAATATGAGGGGCTATGGCGCCGGATCGGAGACCGGAGTATCGAGAGTCTGATCGATCTGCCTCCCATGACAGAGCCGCGCTGGCAAGCGACGATGGATGTCCTGGCGATGTTCGTGGTGCCGGCCCTCTTTACCGGTCGCAATCTGCTCTTTCTTACGGTTGGTCGCATGTGCAACTTGAGCCTGGAGTACGGGAATGCCGACGCATCCTGTTTCGGCTATGTTTGGCTCGCAAAGCTCTCGGGAACCCTTTTCGGGGACTATGAGGCTAGTTACAGGTTCGGCAAACTTGCGTTCGATCTTGTCAACCGGCGCGGCCCGCTACGATTCAAACCTCGTGTTTACCTGGGTTTCGGCGCTGTGGTGGGACCGTGGGTCGGCCACATGCGCGCCGGAATCGACCTCGTGCGGCGCGCGTTCGACATCGCCAACGAGACAGGGGATCTGAACTTCGCCGCCTACTCGTGCTTTAACCTGCTCGTGCTTCTGTTCGATAAGGGGGAGCCGCTGATCAACGTGCAGAATGAAGGCGAAATCGCGCTGGAATTCGTAACGCGTGCGAAAGTCGGTATTGTCGTCGGAAATATCAGCGCACAATTGCAACTGGTTCGCGCGCTGATCGGGCAAACCTCCTCGCTTGGATCCTTCAACGATGCCCAGTTTAGCGAGGAACGGTTTGAAGAACAGTTCGGGAGCGATCCCCGAGTTGCGTTCGCCGCCTGCCGGTACTGGATCTGCAAACTTGAAGCGTATTTCCATGCCCGGGATTACGCCGCGGCTCTCGAAGCTTCGCAGAAGGTGCAAGATCTCATCTGGACGCAGCTGCCGTCATTCCATCTGGCCGATTATCACTTTTACAGCGCGCTCGCCTGCGCTGCGCGCTCCGCCTCGGCGCTGGACACCGAACTTCAGCGGTGCAAAGAGCAGTTAGCCGCCCACCACGCGCAACTTCAAATCTGGGCAAAAAACTGTCCCGAGAATTTCGAGAGTCGCGCGCTGTTGGTTTCCGCCGAGATCGCGCGGATCGAACGCCGGGAACTCGAGTCTGAGCATCTGTACGAGCAGGCGATCCACTCGGCTCACGAGAACGGTTTCATCCAGAACGAGGCCATTGCATGCGAACTCGCGGCGGCATTCTACGACGCACGCGGATTGGGCCGGATCGCGCTTACCTACCTTAGAGAGGCGCGGTTCTGTTATCTGCGCTGGGGAGCCGAGGGCAAGGTGCGCCAGCTCGATCAGTTGCACCCACAACTTCGCGAGGAAGAGTCGCCGCAGCGTCCGACGACCACAATCCGCACGCCGGTTGAACAGCTCGACCTGGCGACAGTGATCAAAGCTTCCCAAGCGATCTCGGGCCGAATCGTTCTGGACGAACTAATTGACACACTCATGCGAATAGCGATTCAGCAGGCCGGCGCCGAGCGCGGTCTGTTGATTCTTCAGGAAGCTGGCGAGCAGCAAATTGAAGCCGAAGCCAGAAGCGATTCGGACAAGGTCGCCCTTCATTTTCACCGGTCAGCCCTGACTTCTTTCGAGTTGCCGGTTTCCTTGCTGCGGTACGTAATTCGGACCAAAGAGTGCGTGAGCCTTAGTGACGCTTCAGCCGAGAATCTCTTTTCAGAGGACGAATACTTTCGGCGCAAATCGCCGAGGTCTGTGCTCTGCCTGCCCTTAGTAAAGCAGGGCGAACTAATCGCTATCCTCTACTTTGAAAATAACCTGGCGCCAGGAGTCTTAACGCCGGCCCGGCTGGCGACCTTGGAATTGATAGCCTCCCAAGCCGCGATTTCTTTGGCACAAGCCAGGTTGTACGCTGAGCTCAAGCAAGCAAATGAGCAGTTGCAGGCTGAGATCAGCGAACGGAAGCGCGCCCAAGCGGCCCTCGAGAAGACCAGCAGCGAACTACGCCAGAGTGAACAGCGGTTGCAGGACATCGTCGACAACACGACGGCGATCATTTTCGTTAAAGATCTCGACTTTAAGTATATTTTGATTAACTGCGAATATGAACGCCGCTATCAGTTCCGGCGTGAAGAGTTTATCGGCAAAACTGATTTTGAACTTTTTGCACCAGATCTCGCTGAGCGGATTCGTGCCACTGATCTCGAAGCGATTGAAGCCGGCGTTCCAATCCAATTGGAATTTTCCGTTCCCTGGGCTGAGGGTGTTTACCACTTTGTGGTTGTAAAATTTCTTTTGCGCGACAGCGCGGGCACCCCGTACGCGATCTGCGGAATTTGCACTGATATCACTGCACTGAAGCGGGCCGAAGAACTGGAAACCAAAATGGCACGCGAGCGTGAGTTGCACGCACAGCAGCGCGCCACCCAGCTTGCAAAGGCGAACCAAGCCCTCCGGGGATCTCTCGACGCACTCGCCGCCGTGCCAGAGCTGGATCGCTTCCTGGGCCAGTTGATGGTTGCCATAGCCGAACAATTAGGCGCCGCCTCTGCCACTCTGCGGTTACATAACACCGAGACTAATCGCTGGAATATTAAATATGTTTTCCAAAACGGCCGGGTAATGTCTCCCGGCGAAGTCGGTTACCCTGAAGGATTGGGAACAGTGAGTGAAAATGAGGTGATCTCCTATGCGCAGACCGTCCGGGTGTATCGCCTGACCGACTCATCATCCGGATTCCCTGACGATCACCGCCGCTACTTACTCTCCGTTGGCGTTAAGACGCTGCTTGCGATCCCTTTGATCTCCCGTGACAAACCAATCGGTTTGTTAGGGCTTCGTTTTAAGGAGGATCGCGAATTCCGGCCGGAAGAGCTCGAAATCGCGACCGCCTTGGCAACCCAGGCCAGCCTGGCCATTCAACTTTCCAAACTGGCCGACGCAGCTCGTCAATCAGCGGTTCTGCAGGAGAGAAACCGGCTGGCCGGCGAGATCCACGATTCGCTCGCGCAAAGCTTTACAGGCATTTCGATGCAACTCGGCATGGCACAGGAACTCCTGGCAGACAACGACGCGGCCAGCGCGAGCTTGAGCTATCTCCAACGCGCAGACGACCTGGCTCGCTTTGGGCTCGCTGAGGCCAGACGCTCGACTCTGAGTTTGCAGCCCGAGATGGTCCAGGACTCAGGCTTAATCGAGGCTCTGCGAATGCTCGCCGACCGCTCGAGCATACCAGGCAAACTGCGCTGTACTTTTGCTTCAAACGGCGTGAACGACGAATACTTGCCCGGCGCGGTCCGGCAACAACTGCTGCGAATCGCCCAGGAAGCCATCAGTAACGCCGTGCGCCACGCCAGATCAATGACCATCAGTGTCACTCTGCAATTCAGATCGCGGAAGTTGAGTCTGGAAGTGACAGACGACGGATTAGGCATGGCCAAAGCGCCTGAATCCGGTCAAGGATTCGGATTAGCGAATATGCGGGCAAGGGCGAAGAATTTAGGGGGTTCATTAAGAATTCGGACCCGGCCCGGCCACGGTACTAGCATCGTCGTTAGTGTACCTCTGCAACCGGATTATTGCTAAGAGTTTGAGATGCGCGGCACAGAGCTGGCTGCCGAAATAAGAATGTTTTCACTGGGCCTACTTGGGTGCCGCGGAACGCCTAATCTTCATCCTTGACGCCGAGCCCCGCGGCTGATGGATTCGTTTTTGTAGTGGGAAACATGAGTTTTAGTGCCGGACGCGCGTGAAGCGGGGTCCTTAATTGACAAGCCATGCCTCTAGATCTTTCGCCGGTCGAAACGCGTATCCTAGGTTGTCTCCTCGAAAAAGAACGGACCACGCCAGAATACTACCCGCTCTCCCTGGTTAGCCTCGCCACTGCTTGTAATCAAACCACGAACAGGGATCCGATTGTTGGCTACGACGAGAGAACGATCGAGCGCGGGCTTGACGGTCTGGGCGCCAAGAAGTTGGCGGTGCTGATTCGTTCCGCAGGCGCCCGTGTACCGAAGTACCGGCACAGCTTGCTCGACGTCTACAATCTGAACGCGCGCGAAGCAGCACTGCTTTGTGTGCTGATGTTGCGCGGACCACAAACTCCGGGTGAACTGCGGTCGCGCATCGAGCGTCTGTGTGGTCCGATGGCTTTACAGGACGTCGAGGTGTGCCTGGAGGACCTGGCGCGCGGCGACGATCCACTAGTTCGGGCGATTCCGGCCCGGCCTGGACAGAAGGAGAAAAGGTACGTTCAACTGCTCTCAGCTGAACGCGATTTGGACCTGTCCGAGGCCATACTGGCACCGACTCCGGAATCGGTTCCGGAGAAGTCCCGGCTCGATGTTCTCGAATGCGAGTTGAGCGCTCTGAGATCGGAGCTGCAGGCTCTGCGGAACGAGCTTGAGGAGTTTAAGAAACTGTTTTGATAAGGCCGTTGTAATTAACCATCCAGGTTCTCGGAAGCACAAGTTTGACAGGACGGTTTGGAACCATAACCTTTCAAGGTTATGGAAACGACAGCAGAACGCGACAACCTTCGCTATACGAAGATACCCCTCACGAATGGATCCGGGGTGATCCCCGCGCTCGGTTTTGGCACGCTGATTCCCGACCCCATCGACACCAAAAAGGCGACCACGGCCGCGCTGGAAGCAGGATTTCGTCAATTGGATTCCTCAGAACGATACCGAAATGAAAAAGAGGTAGGCGAGGCCATGCAGGAGGTGTTCAAGCAGGGGAAGATTAAGCGAGAAGACGTGTTCATCGCCACGAAACTCTGGAACAACAACCACCGTCCTGAACGTGTCAAACCCGCTTTCGAGGCGAGTCTAAAGCGACTCCAACTCGACTACGTCGACCTCTATCTAATCCACACCCCGTTTGCCTTTCAACCTGGAGACGAGCAAGATCCGAGGGACGAGAACGGCAAAGTGATTTATGATCATGGGTTGACGTTGCTGGATACATGGGGAGCTATGGAGAGTCTTGTCGACGAGGGCAGATGTAAGGCCATCGGATTGTCGGATGTGAATGTGGAAAAGGCGAAAGAGATTTTTGAATCCGCGAGGATAAAGCCTGCCGTTGTTCATATAGAATCCCATCCATATCTCCCGGAATGGGAGTTGCTCGAGTTTTGCCACAAGAATGGTATCGTGCTCCAAGCTTTTGCGGCGTTGGGTCATAGTACAGAACCTAAGTTGATAGATGACCCTGTGATTACCTCCATCGCCAAGAGAGTCAACAAAACCCCTGCCCAAGTGCTGCTCGCATGGGCGGTGCAACGCGGCACGGCCCTCCTTACCACATCCAAAACCCCCAGCCGCATCAAAGAGAACTTTGATATCTCCACGCTTCCTGAAGACGCAATGAAAGAGATTAGTGAGGGAATCAAGACGCGG
>CAZMNG010000115.1:0-8602 GCA_964567505.1 uncultured Chthoniobacterales bacterium | reverse complement strand
CAGCGGCTTGCGCTGGCTGGTGAGGAAGAGCGTGATCGCAAATAAATTCGCGAGCACAAGAAACGGAATGTAGGCCTTGAAATATTGTCCGTTGATCGAAATGACCGCCAGACCCTGGACCAATGCCAGCCAGAGCGGAGCGTCCAGCCGCCGCAGCAGGATGAACGCGATCAAACCGGATCCGGTTGCAATCGCATAAAAATACTCCCGCATAAGGAGCAGGTTCGGAGTAAAGATCCTGAATAAAGCGCTAATTGGATAGAACCAGAGGACATTGTACCCGGTCACGACCTCTCGGAATGGTCGTTCGCCATGCATCAGTCGCTGGCTGATCAGCGCCACGTTTCCTTCGTCGGCGAGATTGAGTCCGTATCGGTAAACCAGGTGGTAGTAGGTGACCGCAAATAGAATCAGACCTGCCGCAGCGATGAGGCTATTTCTTCCTCGATTTAGTGCGTCCATCGTAAAATTCGGAGTCGTCCGCGGACGTCAGAAGGCTGCCTCCTTTTGATTTTCGCGAGAAATGATGTAACTCTGAGACCTGTCAGTATGACGAGAACAATCGAACCCAATGCCACGATGGCGGAGATTCTCACGGAGTATCCCGGTGCTCAGCGCGCTCTGTTTCGTGCCTACCACATCGGCGGATGCGCCAGTTGCGGATTCAGTCCGACTGAGACGCTGGCCTCCGTCTGCGCGAGGAACGAGGACCTGCCCGTGGAGGATGTGATCGCGACGATTGTCGCCGGATACGAAGCGGATCAAAAAATGGAGATCGCGCCCCGGGAACTCGCCGAACGGCTGAAATCCGGCGCACAGGTTCAATTGATCGATGTGCGCAGCAGGGAGGAGTGGGACGCGGTTCACATTGCCGGATCCAAGTTTTTCACTGAGGTTCTTATGAAGTCGATGATGTCCGACTGGCCCAGGGAAAGTGAAGTCGTTTTTGTCTGTCATCACGGCGTCCGCAGCCTGGATGCGGCGGCATTTTTTGCCGGGCACGGTTTTCAAAATGTTCGTTCGCTCACCGGCGGCATCGATGCATGGAGTCTGGAGGTCGATCCCGATCTTCCACGATATCATTTGGAGTAAATCAATGAGTCCCGCAGATGATTTTGGCAACAGGATTGCAGAAGCAATCAAGCACCCGAAGAACCTTGGCGAGATGGCCGAGGCTGACGCGGTCGGTACGGTCGGGAGCGAGGACTGCGGCGATATGTTGCGGATGTGGGTAAAATTCAAGGAAGTCGACGGAAAGCGAGTCATTGACAAGGCGACATTCCAGACTTTCGGGTGTGGAACGGCGATCGCCGTTGCGAGCGTCGCGACGGAGTTGATCTCCGGTAAGACGGTCGAAGAAGCTCTCGCAATGAGCAGTGAGGATTTGTCGGCACCGCTCGGGGCGTTGCCCCCGCTCAAGATTCATTGCGCACAGCTTGTAGAAGAAGCACTGCGGTCCGTTCTGGCGCCCGGCGCAGAATCGAAGACAGAAAAAAACGTTGCTCCGACGCTTCTCCAGCGAATGCAATCACCAGCGCAGCAAAAGAAGAAGATAATTTTGGGACCGTCCAATGAACAATAATCACGAAATCGAGCTGAAACAGGATTGCGAAGCAATTCAGATTCCGGCAGGGCTCAAAACAACTATACCGGCTGGGACGACCGTGATCATCACTCAGAGCCTCGGCGGAAGCTATACCGTTGCGTGCGACTACGGGCTGTTCAGAATCAGCGATGAGAACGCAGCTGCGCTCGGCATTGAACCGCGGAGTGTTGAAGAGAAAGCGGAGAAATCAGATGAGCATGTCGACGAAGAAGATGTCTGGGAACAGCTTCGCACGGTTTACGACCCGGAGATTCCCGTGAACATCGTCGATCTTGGGTTGGTTTACGATTGCCAGATCGTCACTGAGCCGTCGGCCGGCACAAAGGTAGAAGTTAAGATGACTCTGACCGCGCCGGGGTGCGGGATGGGACCGTCAATCGCACAAGACGCCCGGTCCAAGATCCTGACAATCCCAGGCGTCGACGAAGCCGAAGTCGAGCTGGTTTGGGATCCGCCTTGGAATCAGCACATGATCAGTGAAGCCGGGAAAATGAAGCTGGGTTTAATTTAACGCATTTTTTCCGGCTGAGGGGTTGATTTTTCCAACCTGCAGCGTAAGGTCGGCCCCTTCACTTCAGCAGAGTATTTTATGTCACAGCACCGCAGTCTGAAAGGCGCCAGCACCATTGCAGCGAAACGAAACGTGCTCAAGCGATTCGAAAGGGTCGAGCTGCTCAAAAGGCGCGGTGTATTTAAGCCGGGCGACAAGGTGATCGGTTTGCCGAAGACCAAGCCGGACGCTTAAATGCGGCTGAATCGATTTCTCGCGCTGGCCGGGATTGCTTCCCGGCGAGGCGCAGAGGAGTTCATTCGCGACGGGCGAGTGACCGTTAATGGAACCGTCTGTACCGATCTTTCAACGCAGATTTCCACGACCGACCACGTCAAGGTCGAAGGCAGGCTCGTTCGAGCCGGCGAGTACATTTATTTACTTCTGAATAAGCCGCCGGACTATCTGACGACCCGCTCGGACGAGATGTCCCGCAAGACCATCTACGAATTGCTGCCGCGCGGTTTACCGAGGCTTGCGCACGTCGGCCGGCTTGACAAAGAGTCCGAGGGACTCCTCCTGCTCACCAACAACGGCGAGTTGGCCTTTCGGATCACCCATCCGAAATACAAACTCGAAAAGGAATACCTCGTCACGCTCGACCGGGAATTTGATGCGGCCGACGCTGCGAAAACGAAAAAGGGGATGTACTTTGCAGAGGGCCGCGCAAGATTCGATTCGATCGTCAAGGTGAGCCGGCAACAGGTCCGGGTCATCCTGACGCAAGGACTTAAACGTCAGGTTCGTCGCGTTCTGGCTGCGCTCGGATACAAGGTCCGACGCCTCCAACGGGTTCGGATCGGGCCTCTGACTGATCGCGGGCTCCGATCAGGGGAAGCGCGTTTGCTGACTCAGGGAGAAATTGATTTGCTGATCAATCCGCCAACGAAGGCCTCTGCGGTTCTCGACGAACAGTCCAGGGCCGACGTCAGATGATCGAGTGACGATTCGGCGGGGATGACTCTGCACTGCCGACGGCGAAACCACGTCATTTGGCGCTTTGCGTAATTGCGTGTCTGCTTTTTTATCAATTCTTTGCAGGAACGCTCGTCGAGAGTTCCCGCGATTAAAGATCGGATCGGTTGAAACCCGATCGTTTGTAAGGCGGTCGATCCAATCGGTCCGATCGCGGCCACTTCGTCAACGACTCCTTGCTCGAACATCGCGTCCACGCGCCGATCGATCCTCACAACGAGTTCCGCGCGCGGTCGGTCAAGGAGAATGGCGGCGCGCGGCGGATCGGTGGGCGTTCGCTGCAGAGAGGCCGAAAATGGCTTCCCGGATAAAACGCACACTTCCAGGGCGCGCACAATTCGGCGTCTGTTCTGCCGGTCGATTCGTTTTGAGGTCACAGGGTCCAGATTTTCGAGGTCGCGCAGCAATTCGGCTGTCGAAAGACGATCCAATTCCTGGCGAAGCGCGCTGTTGGCGGCCGGCAATGGAGGGACTGCGCCTTCCAACGCCTGCAGATAAAAACCGGTGCCACCGACGACCAGGGGCACGACCCCGTTCCGGTTCAGGTCTGTAACGATTTGACCGGCCAGGAGCGCGTACTTGTGGGCGTCACAAAGTTCGGTGAGCGGGAGAACTCCAATCAAGTGATGCCGAGAGGACGCGAGCTGCGAAAAAGAGGGTTTGGCCGTAAGGATATCCAGGCCCTGGTAAATCTGGAACGCATCACAGCCTACGATCTCGGTCCCCAGCGCCTGGGCGACTCGGATCGCGATTTCAGTCTTACCGACGGCAGTTGGCCCGGCGAGTACCAGGTATTTCAGTTTAGCCACGGAGAACAAAAAACCCGCGTCCCTCAAGAGAACGCGGGTCATCTTGAAGCTGCAAAGACTTCAATCAGATCAGGCTGCCCGCTCCATATCCGGAGTTTTGGCACCGCTCACGACCAATTTGCGGCCCAGAAACTCCTTGTCATGAAGTTCTTGAACCGCTCGCCGTGCTTCCTCGATCGTTGTCATCTGAACGAACGCAAAGCCTTTGGAACGTTGTGTATACTTATGACAGACGACCTCGGCATTCTTAACTTGGCCTACACCATTAAAAAGCTCGAAAAGATCGCTTTCCGTAGCATCGAATGACAAGTTGCCAACATACAGCTTAGGCGAAGTGACCTCTACCAGTTCCGGCTTCCGGCTGATTTTTTCTTTCGCCGGCACGCTGGGAGCGGGCTTCTCTCCTTGAACGGCAGGTTTCACGGGAGAGCCGCTGAAAAAAGCGATAATTCGCTGCCAGAACGTGGGTTTTGGTATTGGAGTAACAGGAGTCGCTGGAATAGCGGCTCCGCGGCTCGATCGTCTCCGCCGTCCGCGACGAGATCGTCGTCCTTGGTAATGCATTGATTGGGATTTCATTTGAACACAATTCTGAAGTTCATCAGGCGAAGGGCATGCACCACGCATACTGAGAAAGAACAGTTTGGGCTGAAGTTAACCCTTAACACCCAAGACCTTCACCACAACTTCCGGGAGCGCTCGAGCACTTTGGAGATTGAGCGCGCGTTGCCTATCCCATGAACAGTCTACCGAAGTCGCCTGGCCAATAGGGAAAAAAACCTGACGCGATGCAGTTTGAATCCCAAACAGGTCCGGAGGCGCACAACATCTTCAAGCCCGAATTCTCCCGTGTTACGCCCGATATATACTCGACGCAGCCCGATCAGGCAACTCTTTAGTCTCAAGTTGTAGAAATCGGCGTTCCAGACGGCGTTACGCCGTCCGGCCACAGCAGTTTTTGTATTTTTTCCCGCTGCCGCAGATGCAAGGGTCGTTTCGGCCGACTTTCGAAGTCTCTTTGCGTTGGGTCGGAATGACCAGTTCGAGTTCCTCGCCGTTCCTCTCGTGCGGCTCCTCCTTCTGTCCGCTCAGATTCTCCCGTCTCGGGATCGGGCCGCCTGGAACCGGCCGTGCGGCCGGTCCGCCTTCGGGGCGTTGCGCAATATTGAAGGGAAGCGAGGAAAGAAACTGTTCGAACGCCATCAAATTTGTCGTGCTCCGGAACAGATTCGACAAAACCTCGTTCTTAATGCTCGACATCAGCTGGCTGAACATGTCGTAAGCCTCCGCTTTATACTCGACCAGCGGATCCTTCTGACCGTAACTCCGGAGATAAATCCCCTCGCGGAGGCCGTCCATTGCGTAAAGGTGTTCCTGCCAGAGGCGATCGATCGCGTTGAGGATGATGTAACGTTCAAGACCGGCGACGGCTTCCGATTCCTCGTGGCTGACTTTGCGTTCGTACGATTGTCTGATCCGGTCGACGAGAAACTTCGCGTTTTCCTCTGGAGTGCGGGTATCAAATTTTGCGGAACTGCTCGTGAGACCCAAGGGGAAAGTCGAGTTTACCCACTGCAGCAAACCGTCGTAATCCGGCTCTGAGCTGTCTCCCGGCCGCAGGTATTCCAGCGCTCGCAAAGGGATCACTTCGTCCACGATCTCGAATATCAGCTTACGCGGTTCGCTGGTCTCGAGCGTTTCATTGCGCAGTGCATAAACGACCTCGCGCTGCTTGTTCATGACGTCGTCGAAATCGAGCGTTCGTTTCCGGATGAGATAGTTTCGCTGTTCTACGCGCTTTTGTGCGGTCTCAACGCTCTTATTCAACCAGGGATGCTCGAGTTCTTCGCCATCCTTGAGTCCGAAGCGCTCCATCATCGATGTCATCCGCTCCGATGCGCCGAAATTGCGCATCAGATCATCTTCAAAGCTTACATAGAACCGAGAGGAACCCAGATCGCCCTGGCGGGCGCAACGACCGCGCAGCTGGCGATCCACTCTGCGCGACTCATGGCGCTCCGTTGCCAGTACGTGCAACCCGCCAAGGTCGGCAACCGAATCGCCCAGTTTAATGTCTGTCCCGCGACCGGCCATGTTGGTAGAGATCGTTACCGTGCCGCGCTGTCCCGCGCGGGCGACAATTTCGGCTTCCTGGCGATGGTATTTCGCGTTGAGGACGTTATGCGGGATTTTTTCCCGTTTCAGCATTCGGCTGACCAGTTCGGACGCCTCGACGCTGGCAGTGCCGACGAGCACCGGTTGCCCGTTGCCGTAGCAAGCCTTAATCTCTTCCACCGCCGCGCTGTATTTCTCGCGGCGCGTTTTGTAGATGCGGTCGTTGAAATCCTTCCGGATCACGGGACGATTCGTCGGGATGACGATCACATCCAGCTTATAGATGTCGTGAAATTCGTTGGCCTCGGTCTCCGCTGTTCCGGTCATTCCAGCCAGCTTATGGTAAAGCCGGAAATAGTTCTGGATGGTAATGGTGGCGAGCGTTTGGGTTTCGCGGTCGATCTGGACCCCTTCCTTTGCCTCAACGGCCTGGTGCAATCCATCGCTCCATCGACGGCCGGGCATCTTTCGGCCGGTGTGCTCATCCACGATGATGACTTTGTTCTCTTCAATGACGTAGTCGACATCCTTTTCAAAAAGGCAGAACGCGCGCAGCAGCTGAGCGATGTTGTGGATCCGTTCCGCCTGGCTGTCGCAAAATTGCTGGCGCTCTCTTTTGGCCTTGTCCTTCTGCGCTGGGATCAGGCTCTCGTCCAGATCGATCTCGGTAAATTCCGTAATCAGGTCCGGCAAAACGAATGCGTTCGGATCGTCCGGATTCAGAAAAGAGCGGCCTAGCTCGGAAAGATCGGAATCCTGATGACGTTCGTCGATGCTGAAATAAAGCTCCTCTTTCAATGCGACCAGTTCTTCTTTTTTGGAGTCCTGGTAAAAGGAGAGTTCGGATTTGTCGATCGCTTTGCGGTTCTCGGGATCCTCCATCATCCGAAGGAGCCCTTTGTTTCGGGGCTGCCCGAGCTTGACCTTGAAAAGGAGTCTGCCGGCTCCTTCGGTGTCGCCCTTGTCAAGAAGCTCTTTGGCTTCCGATACCAGTCGATTGCACAGCATCGTCTGTTTGCGAACGAGCTGTTCGACCAAGGGTTTGAATTTGTCGTACTGATGCGAGGAGACAGTCGCTGGCCCGCTGATGATCAGTGGCGTTCTTGCCTCGTCGATCAGAATCGAATCGACCTCGTCCACGATCGCGAAATAGTGTCCACGCTGGACCTGTTGTTCCTTCGTAGTCGCCATTCCGTTATCACGCAGATAATCGAACCCAAACTCACTGTTTGTGCCGTAGGTGATATCGCAGTCGTACTGCGCCTTCCGGACAGAAGGGGATTGGTCGTGTTGAATGCAGCCAACCGTCAATCCAAGCGTTTTGTAGATTTCGCCCATCCACTCCGCGTCGCGGCGCGCGAGGTAATCGTTGACCGTCACGAGGTGGACGCCGCGTCCGGTCAGTGCGTTCAGGTAGATAGGACCGGTTGCAACCAGCGTTTTGCCTTCACCGGTTGCCATTTCCGCGATCTTGCCTTCATGAAGCACGATCCCGCCGATGAGCTGGACATCGAAATGAATCATGTTCCACCCAATCGGCTGATCGCAGACGAGGAGGTTCTTGCCGCAGAGCCGCCGCGCCGTATTCTTGACGGCTGCGAATGCCTCCGGGAGGATCGCGTTCAGGCGTCGCGCGAGCTCGTCCGGATCGTCGATCCCTGCAAGGTCCCTTTTCCATTGAGCCGTTTTTTCACGTAGCTGCTCCTCAGAAAGGGCTTCGTACTCCTGGTCCAGCCGATTGATTTTTTCGACCAATGGCCGAATCCGTTTGACCTCGCGCTGGTTCTTCGATCCCAGAACCTTCCGTAAAATCCAACTAACCATAAACAATCCTTCTACTTGCTGCCAGGTCGGTCAATCGGAATGGCAGCGAGGTCAGGAGGAAGCTTATCAGGTTCAAACGTTTCAACGTCTAACTTGACCAGGCTTACGAATTTACAACCAAAATCCGGCGACCGACCGCCGCTCCTGTCGACCAGGCAACCGACAGCGACCACGTTGCCTCCGTGACGTCTCACGATCTCAATGGTTTCCTTCACTTTCGTGCCGCGTGTGACGACATCCTCGGCCACAATAAACCGTTCGCCGGGCGTCATCGTAAAACCACGACGGAGCACCAATTTCCCGTCCTGTTTCTCCGCAAAAATATGTCTTTTCCCAAGATTTCGGCCAACTTCCTGGCCGACGATAATTCCTCCCATTGCCGGGGAAATGACCGCATCACATTGCACATCAACAAGTTTCGCCGCGAGGTCCGCACAGATTTCCGCAGTGGTCTGCGTGTGCTGCAGCACCAGCGCGCACTGAAAATATTGCCGGCTGTGCAACCCGGAACTGAGGACAAAATGGCCCTTCAGCAGCGCGTGAGTCTGTTCAAATATCTCCAGTATCGATCGAGCCACGTCAGTTTAAAAGGGTTTTATCGCAATTGCCTTGACCTCTAAGTTAGCATTGTTCGGCAGCGCTGCGACCTGGATTGTGGAAAGAACCGGGTCCACTGGCCTGAGAGTATGGGCACACGGCGCCAAGGGCGTTGGTCGTCGAAGT
>CAZMNG010000114.1:0-8622 GCA_964567505.1 uncultured Chthoniobacterales bacterium | reverse complement strand
ATCCCAATTCAAGTTCGCGCCGCCGTCTCACTGACCGGTCCAACAGCAGTTCTTTGAGCATCGCGATCGCAATCCCAAACGCCAGCCCCGAGCCGCCGACGCCGAGGACAAGCTTCTGCCTCACCCCGGAGGCCTTATCCGCCAATACCGGCTTCTGGACGACAGTGAGGTTGGGCATCCTGGATGGATTCAGAGCTTCATCGATGCGGGCTTTTTCCAAGCTCGCCGCGTAATAGGTATAATTCTTTTCGTCTACGTCCTTCTGGCGTTCAAGCTGCGCGATTTGCGGTCCCAGGTCCCAAATCGTTTTCGCCTTATCCTGTAATCCGCGCTGCCGAGTCTCCAGCGCGTCAATCTTGGCCGCAGTCGCCGCGAGTTGAGCTTTCTCTGCCCCAAGATCGGACTGGAGACTGAGACTTTGGGAGCCCGCTGGAAGCCGAGCAACCAGGTTCGGAAACTTCTTTTCCAAGTCCCATTGTTGCTTTTCCAGGTTGTCGAGCAGCGCCTGTTTGACTTTCACCAGCGGATTCTCCGGAGTGTACCTCGCCTGCATCTCGATTACGCTCTGGCGCATAAATGTCACCCGGCTAGCTAGAGCCTGGTACTCATGAATGATCTCGCTGCTCGGTTCGCGGGTTGCACTGTCCTGCGGTGTTACGCCGGCTCCGGCCAACCAGTTTTCGATTTGTTTTACACGAGCATCTTGCGCGGCGAAATCCGCCTTGGCCGCATCCAACTCCTCCTGGCCCTTGACCAATTGCGAACTTAGAGTCGCTGTAATTTCCGCCAGCGAACTGATTCCGGCTTTGGCCTTCAGCTGTTTCAATTCCTCCTCGCTCTGCATTAAACGCGTCCGCAACCGATCAGTTTCTCGGTTCACAAATTCGTACGCACCTGTCGAGCGGTGGATTTCTAAGTGTTTGTCAAAATACAGGGGTAAGAGTTGCTGCAGCACTTGCAGCGCAAGTTCTGGATCCTTGTTCTTATAGGAAATGGAAATGATGTCGGAACCCCTGACCGGGGTCACCTTCAATCCCGAAAGGATATAGCGGCCCGCATCAGTTAGCGTGGGTTTGGCTTCGATAGCTTTCGTGGCTTTGGCTTGAGTTCCTCCAAACAGCTTGTCGACGCCAAGCGCGTGGGTAACCTGCGAAGCCAGATTGCCGGCCGCTTCAATTAGCGTCGGGTCGTCTTGAGTTCCTCGAAACAGCCGATCGACGCCGATTGCCTGAGCAACCTGCGTAGCCAGATCCAAGGTGGTCAGGATCTCAACTTCCGAATTGATCGCGTTATCGTCGTCCGAGCCGGACGTTTTGACTGCGGCATCGTCGGGAGAGTCAACCGCGCTCTTGTCCACGACGTACCGCACAAATACTTCAGCATCCGCCTGGTAGTAGCGCGGAAGATGGAAATAAAGCGCCACGGCAGCCACGATGCCGACCGTGGTGAAAATTAATATCATCCACTTATATCTGAACAGAATGAACAGCATATCATGGAAATTCATGCCGGTATTCTGCGGTTCAGATCGTGCTTGTAATTCTAACATAGCTTTTAAGAAGTTAATTTTGCTTTCAGGCCATCGCATCTATCGCAACGGCCTGTTTAACGCCTCGGACGACTATCTCTAACTGCGCCGCGGTCAATTCGGGGAACATTGGTAGTGACACGAACTCAGCTGCGCAGCGTTCAGCAATAGGGAACGCACCTCGCTCGTGACCGAGGCTCCGGTAAGCCTCCTGCAAATGGACTGGAACCGGGTAATGGATGCCCGTAGCGATACCCTGATCGGCGAGCCGCTTCATCACTTCTTCTCTGTCGCTCACGCGAATCGCGTAGACATGATAAACGTGCCGGACGCGGGAGGTCTGCGCCGGGGTTACGATCCCTTCGACCTCACTCAATGCAGCATTATAATACGCTGCGTGGGTCCGCCGGCGCTGATTGCCAGCCTCCAGGTACCGCAACTTGATCCGGAGAACAGCCCCCTGAATTCCATCCATGCGACAGTTCCATCCGACCACCGCGTGAAAATATTTTCGCACCTGGCCATGGTCCCGAAGGATACTGATTTTCTCATGTAACTCGGCGCTGCCGGTCACGATAGCGCCGGCTTCACCGAACGCCCCAAGATTCTTTCCAGGATAAAAACTGAAACACGCTGTATCACCTAGTGTCCCGACCCGTCTCCCCTTATATTCCGCGCCGTGCGCCTGGCACGCATCTTCGATGACGTAAAGGCCCTGCTCTCGTGCAAATTCCACAATAGGATCCATGTCCGCAGGCTGGCCAAACAGATGAACCGGAATGATCGCTTTCGTCTTTGTTGTCAGAACGCTGTGAAGCGCCTCCGGACTCATGGTGTAGGTTCGTTCGTCCACGTCCACAAACACCGGACGCGCCCCACAGTAGGTAATGGCTTCAGCTGTCGCCATGAACGTGGTCGGCACCGTGATCACCTCATCTCCGGGACCGACACCGCAAGCCAACAGGCTCAGCCAAAGCGCCTCAGTGCCGCTACCGACACCGAGAGCGTACGGTACATCGCAATAAGCTGCGAAATCCTGTTCGAACGCAGCCACAAACGGCCCACCGGCGAACGCGGAGCTCTCGATGACCTCCTGAATGGCGAGGTTAATCTCGTTCATCATCGGCAGATGATGAGACTTAAGGTCAAGAAACGGTACTTTGATTTGCATTTTCCTTTGAAGGTTTCTTCAATATTCTGGCTGGGTTGCCCGCCACGATTGCGTTGGGAGGCACGTCTTTTGTCACGACGCTCCCGGCGCCGACCATCGCATTTTCGCCAATGGTGATTCCTCCTAGCAGCGTGGTGCCGGAGCCGATCGCAGCTCCTTGCTTAACTACCGTTTTCTGGCAATCCCAGTCGGATTCTGTCTTGACGCGTCCGACACCGTTGATCGCACGAGGATAGCGATCGTTGATGAATGTCACTCCGTGCCCCACAAATACGCCGGACTCGATGGTCACACCTTCACAAATGAAGGTGTGACTGCTGATCTTGCAGCGGGCACCGATTTTCGCGCCTTTCTGAATTTCAACGAACGTGCCAATCTTTGTCTCGTCGCCGATCTCGCAGCCGTAAAGGTTCACGAACCCGTGAATTCGCACGTTACGACCGAGTTTCACGTCTGGCGCAATGCGCTGGTAATCCGGTAGATGGTCACTCATACGGCACCGTTTCTGGACGGATAAACCTCTTTGGCGTGCGCTGGTTCCCTGGACGAAAGTGATGCTTGCACACGCGGCAATGTCACGGGAGCCCCACGGCCTTTCAGCGATGCCGAAGCAGCCTCGAGAATTTCTACCAATTGCAGGCCTTCGCTGCCACTGGTCAGTGGTTTGATTCCGTTTTCGATGCAATTAAGGAAATGCTCGCATTCTGCTTTGAGCGGCTCCTCTTGTTGGAGGTGCGGGATATAGCTGTCTCCGTAGTGATAGGAGTAGTGGAAATCTGCGAAACTATCGTAGTGCGGCGGGCGCTCCACCCGGACATCATAGATGCGGATTTTTTCGTGCGTCGCCAAATCGTCGTACACGATCATTCGGCGTGTGCCCACGATGGTCATCTCTCGAACTTTCCGCGGCTCCAGCCAACTGCTCTGGATAGTAGCAAATCGATTGTGCCGGAAGGAGAGCGAGATATTGGTCACGTCCTCGATACCCGGGGTGACATGGGCGTTACCCTGACAATTAACCGCAAGGGGCAATTCTCCGAGTACGTGCAGGATGATTGAGATATCGTGCGGGGCTAAGTCCCAGGCCACGTTTATATCCTTCTGAAACAAGCCCAGGTTGAGGCGCCGCGAATTGATGTAGCGGATGTCGCCAATATCTCCGGCCTGGACAATCTCCACAATCTTACGCACCGGAGCTGAGTAGAGGAAAGTGTGGCCCACCATCAATACCAGGCCCTTGCGTTCAGCGATTTCTATCAATTCCTCACACTGCGCGGACGAGGCAGCCATTGGTTTCTCGATCAGAGTATGCTTGCCGGCAAGCAGGCTGGCCTTGGCCAGTGCATAGTGATGCTTAACCGGCGTGGCGACGACAACCGCATCCAGACCCACCCCGTTGAGCAGGTGCTCAAAGTTGGTCACGCCCTCGATCTCTGAATACAGGGTCCTCAAGTGCTTGAGGCGGGTTTCGTTCACGTCGCACATTGCCCTCAGATTGCAATTCGCAAGCCCTCTGAAGTTGCGAACAAGATTGGGTCCCCAATACCCGCATCCGACTACACCTACAACAATTGGTTTTTTCATCTAAGCGCTCGATAATCGAGGCAAGCTGCCGCCCTTAGCCGATCTCCGTCTTTTACGGAAAAGCCGGTCTGCTTCGCTGCTATTGCTGCTCCAAAGCCACATTTAGAGCGGCACCGACGCCGAACGGTAAGGCATATATCGGTCGTGATTCCGGCTGATTGAGCAATATCTTCGGAGTTTTGACCCGCGCGGATAATGCCAACCGCAACCTGCGGTTTTGTTGCTCAATCGCGGACCGAACCCACTCTGCGGCGCCCTGGGAAGCATAGCTAATTCACTCTCCGCATGAATGATTAGAATAGCGACGCCGACGCGCCGGATTGCCCACGTCGATACCCGGCCCAGTGGTAATATCGTCATCTGGACCCGGATTGGGGCTGGAAGTCAAGCACCGGAATTCTCCGGCTTTGACTCCTGAATCTGGGAAACCCTCACGCCGCGAGCGGATGTTCCAACTGCGGCAGAACATTTGAGAGTTCGACTTCAGCCTCCGTTTTCCTGCCGAGGAAATCCATTAGAATCCTTACTCGCGCCTTGGCCGGTAAAACCTGTGTAACCACGGCATCCAGTCCTGCGCAGACACCATCAATGATCTTTACGTGATCGCCTTGGGAGAGCTCGTAACTCACCTCTTTGATCTCCGCGACACCTGTACAGTCCCGTAACTGCGCCAAGGCCCCTTCTTCGATGGTCGGATACCGATCGGCGAACCGCACAATACCGCTCACGCCATGAGCGTACTGTACCTGACGATGCATTTGCGCTAAATCGAAACGGGCAAACAGATAGCCGGGGAACATCGCCTCGGTGACCCACACCAGCCCCTGCGAGGTGCGCCTCTTGAATCTGATCCGGGGGCAGAAAACTGTCACGGCCTCCAGCAGACGAAGATGGGCTGCGGCAATGTGCTCGTGCTTGGGCTGTGAACGAAGGCAATACCAGGCCGATTCGGCGCTGTACGTCTGATTCCTGTGTGCGGTAGCTGTCCTATCCATGGAGATCCTTCCGTGTATGTTCCTGAAGCTAGAATCCAAATAATGAGAAGGGCGGTAAAGAATGCCTGACCGCCTAAGGAGAATATCGACCGCGATTCGGAATGATTTAGAAATATTTAGGAATTATCTGCCGGCTGGATCGGAGCAGCCTCAACTCGTCATCCGCCGCGGCGGATGATCATTGGCTCGTGATTTTGGACTTTTCGGAACGCGGCTGGACGTCAATGTCAAGTCTTAAAATGCATAGTTGACTTGAAATGCGACTGAATTTTGAATGTAGGTGTTCGCGAACGCATCCGCTTCGCGGCGGTAGAAATCATAGGTCAATCCGGTGCTCCAGCGTTCGTGGGGCTTCCAAACCAAACCGGCCTGGATCCCGAATTGCGTGAAGCGACCTGGGGGAGTTCCCGTCTTTCCGTTACCGAAATCGACGAAAGGAGAGGTGGTAAGGGTGATTAAACGTGTGAGGTTGACTTGGGTGCTGACCTTAAAAACAGTCTCTTCAGTCAACTGGGTGCTTGTGGTGAATACCAGATCGTGCAAAGCCGATAAAATTAACTGAAGGTTCGGATTTAACGCATGACGAATCACCCCGGAGAAGTAATAGGTGCTTGGTGGAATAGCCGGCGAAGTGTCGTACAGGCTGAGGCCGCCAGAGAAGTCGATATCGGTCGATTGAGTCAACTTTCCCTTGATGAACGGTCCAACGTTGAGACTGTTCACGTTTGCACTATCAGAACCGCTGGCTCGGGTTGCGGTTGTTTCGATCCCATAGAGAAGGGTCGGGTTAAAGTAGAACGAGACAGAGGAACCGACCCGAAAGGTTCCCCGGTTACCGGTCGTGTCCGGATTGGTCTGACCTGCAGTGTTCGTGCCGCTCTGGACGTTGTAAGTGTAGTCAGCCGAGAGTGAGAGGACAGCCAGCTCCATATCCGTATCGACCGCCGCGCCAATGGTATTGGTAAAATTGTTAAGGTTTGCCGTATCGGTGGCTGTGGGATCCGTAGTTGGATTCTGGACATTGGCAAACTGATCATAAAGGCGAACCCGAACATTCGAGACGGCAAACTGAAATTGAAGCTGCGAGCCCGGAAAGATTTGGAAAGTATATTGGGGCTTTGAGTTTGAGTAGAAATTTTCAACAAGCTCCCCGGATAGATTGAACTGAAGCTGATTCAGATGGCTGATGACCCATGTGCTGTCCAGGCTCATCTGCTGAGTGAAGCTCAGGCCGGAAACCTTGTCCGTGGGCGTCAGGTTAGCATTATCCGTGTAGCCGACGCCGACTGACCCGATTAACAGCTCTTCCAACGGTCCAATACGGAAAAAAGCCAAAGGATTTTGGAACGACTGAATCTCCAGCTGCTGTGCGGCGGTACGAACCCGCTCTTGTGCTTGCAGCGAAGTGACCTGTGCCAGGCAAAGAACGACGGTCGATATTGTGATTAAGCGGGAGCGCAGAAAACGGATAATCGGTCTGCCTATTTGCGATATGCAACGGTCCCTGGACATTTTCTCGTAGCGGTGTATCGCACATTCGTGATCAATTCAACGCTTAACTGCAATCTAATTTGTCCAGCAATACAAGGCCATTCCACGCCGCAAAGGTCTTGAAGTTGCCACCGAGAGAGAGAGAGGAACCCCGACCCAGGACGGTTGAGCTTTCGAGTTGGTCCTCAATTTCCCAGCCGGCTCTTCGGATCTCGCCAATACCTCCGGTCTTGACAAGATCGACGAACTCCCGAGTATTGGCGCGGATCACCAAACGTCCGCCGAGCGGGCCTCGCTCGGCCGGCTTGGTCCCGCAGGCGTCCGCTTGGCAATCCGCGATTCGATTACCTGAACGATGATCGCGGGAAACGTTCGCGCAATAATTTCGACATCCAGCCAGAACGAAAGGTTTTGCGCGTAATAGATATCCATCTTGATCATCTCGCTGAATGTCGTTCTATTCTTGCCGTTCACTTGCCAATGCCCGGTCAGGCCGGGCAGCGCATTGACCCGTTCCAGTTGGGAGCCTTGGTAGCTCTTGAATTCATGTGGCGTACAAGGGCGCGGACCAACGAGGCTCATTTCGCCACGCAACACATTGATAAGCTGCGGCAGTTCATCCAATCCCGTCGCCCGCAAGATACGACCCCCGGCGATGATGCGAGGATCACCCGTGATGTCCAGCTTGGTCATCGGTACGTTTGAGCGAATGAGCTGCTCGAGGTGCCGCTCATGGACATCAGTCTCCACATGCACCTTCATGGTTCTGAATTTAAGAATCATGAACCGGCGGCCCAGGTAGCCGATTCGCTCCTGCCGAAAGAAGACCGGCCCGGGAGAAACTATTTTAACCCACAACGCTATCAAAAGAAATATGGGAAGCCACAAAGGGAGCGCCAGCACGATAAAAGCTATGTCGAGCACCCGCTTCCACCGCGGAGTTTCGCTTCCCTGCAGTAAGCGGCCCTGCTCAGGCAGCGAAGTTGAGCCATTTTTGAACAACGCGCTCGACGACCCGTCATCGGCTGGATTCCGGTCGCTAAGCAGATCAGACGCCACATTTGGGTCGCTCGGCCGAGCCGGATCGCAAGTAACCTGAATATTCCGGGCAAACAAATCTACTGTTGGTTCTTCGGTGTGCATTTTCTTCGGAATGGAAAGGTAAGGTCTGGCAGCAACCAAGGCCTGACAAAGAGATAGAGCGGCAGAAAACACGAGCGGTTAAGCAGAAAACCGGCTGAAAAGTGCGAAGTATACGAACAATCTATAATCTCTATCAGTTTTCTGATTTCTGGATACACGCTGTTGAGGCGATAATGGTTTTCTCGGCCAGAGACATTCTCGCAGCGCGCTCGTCGCCTTCTGAACCGGTGCAACGTTGCAGCACAAAATAATTAGAATGCATGCATCAGAATGCGAAAGATCACGCCGCCACTGAACGATCAGACCGGTTCCAATGCCCCAGTTGAATCCAATCCGTTTACGAGCGTGGAACCACTGCGGAATACCTTCCGCAGTGGTTCCCACGCTCACCTTAAGTTGAGTTACCGCGAGGCTTTGCCTGATACACGTTTTGTTCCAGGAATGGCTTGCGGAAACTCCTGTTCAGGCCGGTGAGAAGATTAAATTTTACCAGGTACCAAAGCGCGTCCAGGCCGTCCTTTGGCCCGATTTTTTTGCCTTCTTCGTAGGTCCGGCCATAGTAGGAGATCGGAACCTCATATATTCGGGCACCGATCTTCCTGCATTTCGCAACAAATTCGATTTCAAATCCGAAGCCGCTCGACTCAATGATCATATTCTTCGCGATCTCTGACCGGGATGCTTTGTACCCGGTCTCTACGTCGGTCAGA
>CAZMNG010000113.1:2793-8632 GCA_964567505.1 uncultured Chthoniobacterales bacterium | reverse complement strand
GGATGAACTGGACCGGCACGCCGAGTAGATCGCCCTGACCGATCATCAGGAAGCCGGGGTTCGTGATCTTGACCGGGTACCCCTGCGTCATCACGAGGACCACGCCGCGCCAGATCGACATCGAGCCGAGCGTAATGATGAACGGCGCCAAGCCGACCGTGTTGATGAAGAAGCTGTGCACGGCACCGATCGCGATGCAGACCGCCACCACGCCGAGGACGACCAGTCCGATCGGTAACCCGGCCTGCAGACCGAGCGCAGCGAGAACGGAAGTCAGGGCGACTACGGCGCCTGCCGAAAGGTCGATCCCGCCAGTGATGATGACGGCCATCTCGCCGATCGCCATTATCCCGAGCACGCCGACTTCCTTGCCGAGGAGCTGCAGGTTGTAGGTGGACAGGAAGCTCGGGTTGCCAATGGCGATGACCACGCCCAGGAGCGCGATCGCCAGAACGGTGGGCAGTTCACGGGCAGCGAGAACGCGCGAGAGGATCGTCGGCTGGTCAGCGAAGGTAGGGACGCTCATGCGGCGCTCCCCCTGACGGCGGCCGAGGAAACCGCGCACGCCATGATTTTTTCCTCGGTGGCTTCGTCATGCGTGAACTCGCCGGTGATGGCGCCTTTGCTCATCACCAGCACGCGGTCGCACATGCCCAGGATCTCGGGTGGATCGGAGGACACTATGATTACCCCCATGCCCTGGGCGGCGAGCCGGCCAATGAGGCCGCGGATCTCGGCCTTGGCCCCAACATCCACCCCGCGCGTGGGCTCGTCGAGGATGAGGATCTTGGGCTTGAGGGCAAGCCACTTGGCGAGCAGGACCTTCTGCTGATTGCCGCCGCTGAGGAAACGCACCTGCTGGCCCGGGTTGCGCGCCTTGATGTGGAGCTGGTCGATAAAATCGCATGCGAGCGCGCGTTCGCGCCGGCGATCGATGAAAATGGCCCATCTGGTGAGCCGCGGCAGGCAGGCCAGCGAGACGTTAGTCTCGATCGGCATGTTGAGCACGAGCCCCTGGAGCTTGCGGTCCTCGGGGACCAGCCCAAGGCCATGCCGCACAGCGTTCTCGGGACCGGTGATGATGACCTCCTCGCCGTCGATGAGGACGCGGCCGGTCACGTCGCCGTCCGCGCCGAACAGGGCGCGCATGAGTTCGGTCCGCCGGGCGCCGACCAGCCCACCGAAGCCGAGGATTTCTCCGCGCCGGAGCTGGAAGGTGAGATCGCGCAGCAGCTTGCCGCGACTGAGGTGTTCAACGGCAAGCACCACCTCGCCGATGCCGGCGGGCTCCTTGGGGTAAAGCTTGTCGAGGTTATAGCCGACCATCATTGCGATAGTCTGCTCCATCGTCAGATCTGCCACGTTGCCTTCGCCGGCGTTGCGGCCGTCGCGCAGCACCGCGATTCGGTCGGCGATGCGGAAGATCTCCTCGAGCCGGTGCGTGACGAAGACCACGCCGAGACCGCGCCCCTTCATGCGGCGCATGGTGTCGAGCAAGCGGGTGACGTCGGTCGATGACAGCGTCGCGGTGGGCTCGTCCATGATGACGATACGGGCGTCGAAGACGAGCGCCTTGGCGATCTGCACCAGTTGCTGCTGACCGACGCCGAGATTCTTGGCCGGAGTGGCCGCGGAGAAGTTGCCGCCGAGGTCGTCGAGAGCTTGCTGGGACAGGGCGAGGATCTTCGCCTTGTCAATCGCGCCGAGATAGCCGAGCAGGCCGTCCCTGCGGGGCTGGCGGCCCAGGAAGATGTTCTCGGCGGCGCTCATTTCGGGGACGAGCTGGAATTCCTGGTGAGTGACGCCGATGCCGAGCGTGAAGGCGTCCTTGGGGGATTGCGGCGCCACCTCAGCGCCATCGAGCAAGATGCGGCCGGCGTCCTTGGCATAGACGCCGGTCAGAATCTTGATAAGGGTGGACTTACCAGCGCCGTTCTCGCCGACCAGCGCCAGGATTTCGCCTCCGCGAAGCGCCAGGCTGACGTCAGTGAGCGCTGGGACGCCGTGGAATGCCTTGGACACTCCCTCCACCGAAAGGAGGCCTCCCAATCGACCAGCAGGGGCTTCGAGCCCTTTCGTGTCACGCTGCATTTGCGGTTGATTGGAACACATCAGTCCAAAATATCTTTCATCGCGGTCAGCCGAGCTCCTCCAGGGTGCCGCGGCCGTCGAGCACGCCGATCTCGACTTCAAAGCTGCGCTGTTCGCCGGGCGGGAGCATGCGGATCTGCCCCTGCCGGCGCAGTTCCACCCGTCCGTCGAGCCGGCAGGTCGCGGGTTCCAGGCCAACGACGTACTCGTGCTCGCCCATCATCTTCCATTGCAGGAAGCTGGGGAGGGTCTCCACCCGATAGCGAACATAGGCGCCCATCCCGAGCTCCTCGTTGAACAAGGCGGCAAACGCGCGGCCGTTCTTCGCTTCGAGGGCGTGATAGAAGCACTGCTCGGCATAGCCTGCCTCCGGCTCCATGCAGCGGTCGTGCTCGGCTGTGCCCTTCGCTGCCTCGGCGTCGCGCGGTTCGACGGGACCGCCCGAGGTATGCAGGCGGCTGGCGGCGCTGACGATCGGATAGCCGAAGTTGCAGTGGTAGAGCAGCATGAGCGCCTCGGGCCTGGAGCCGGCGTTCTCGACCACGTCGCGGATCACCAGCGCGTTGGCGCCGAGGCTAGTGGTGATCTCCCGGTGTAGCAGAAGGCATTCGCCGAACACTTTTGCCTGGCGGGCGGTGCCAGCGACGCGGATGACGTAGTCGTCGCCCTGCCACGCCTGCGAAACGGCAACATCCTCAGCCGGGATGTTGCTGACCCGCCCATGCAGGCCGCAACTCTCATCGGCGTCCTGGCAGGGGACGCCGATGTTGGTGAGGCCGCCGGTCGTCAGCAACCCGGCGAAGAAGTTGCGCAGGAATCCCTCGAAGCCTTTCTCCTGGAAATATTGGGACGCAACGACGCCAGTCTTGGAGATGTAGCTGACCGAGATGCCTTTGTAGGAGGCCCAGGCGATGTCAAGCGCCCGGCTGGGGAGCACGGTGAACTCGAATCCACTTCCCGTCGTCACATCGACCGCCTCGACCCCCCTGGCCAGGCCGGACGTGAGCTCGCAGGCGCGGGCTCCGGCGATCTGGGACATCTGGCCGACCCGGCGCGAGAGGTCCGCCTTGCTGATGGGGCGTCCGTAGAGCTTCATCATCCTCGATTTCCTCTTAGTGCGTCAGACGTCGAGCGGTGCTCGCTGCTACTCCTACCGAGCAGTGTCGGCGATGAGGTCGCCAAGGTCGGACAGGTTCTCCGCAGCTTTCTTGAAGAGCGGGATCAGCCGGTCGTAGCGGCGCGCATTCTCCGGAATCGGCTCGACGAGCTGTTCGACCTCATGCAGCGAGTCGATGCGGTCGAAGTCCTTCCAGAGGCCCGTGCCGACAGCGGCCACGGCCGCGGCGCCGAGGGCCGCCGCCTGCTGGTCCACGTTCGACTTAACAACGCGCATGCCGTAGCCGTCGGCATAGATCTGTCGCCACAGCGCGTTCTTGGCCCCCCCGCCGACGATAAGCATCTCGTCGGCCAACGGCGTCAGACGCCTCAGCTCGTCAAGGCAGAGGCGCATGCCGAGGGTGATGCCTTCCATCGCCGCGCGGAACATGTCCGCGCGCGTGTGGCCGAGGTCGAGCCCCAGGAACCCGCCGCGAATGTTGGCGCTGCGGTCCATCGGCATGCCACCGCCGAGGCTGGGGTTGAACAGCAACCCCTTGGCGCCGAGCGGCGAGCGGGCGGCTTCCTCGCAGATCAGGTCGTAGACATCGCGGCCCTCGCGCTCGGCGCGGGTTGCGAGATCCGGCGCGAGCTGATCACGGACCCAACGGAAGCTCGAGCCGCCCGAGGCGATGCAGAGGGCGGAGGCGAACATCCCCGGCAGCACATGTGCGAACACGTACGGCCGACTCCTGTCATTGATCAGCGGCTTGGCCGAGGAGACCGCAATCCACGACGACGAGCCGAGGCTGTTATAGACACGGCCCTCCTTGAAGGCCTTGGCGCCCAGGGCCATGCAGGAGTTGTCCACGCCGCCGGCCACCACTTTCACACCCGGGTGCAGTCCGAGACTCCTGGCAGCCTCCGGGATGATCTGGCCAATCACCTGTGTGGAGGGAACGATCTCGGGGAAGATGCGGGCAGGCAGGCCGGAGGCCTCGATCAACTGGGACGAGTAGCGCCAGTTCCGCAGGTCATAGACCCCCGATCCCGACGCATAGGACGGATCGGTGCAGGCCTGCCCGGTGAGCCGGAGGTTGATATAGTCCTTGGTACCGATGATCTTGTCGATCCGCGAGAACATCTCGGGTTCATTGTCGCGGTACCACATGATCTTGAAGAGGCTGTAGAGCTGCGGCGAGAAGCCGTTCCCAGTGGTGCGGTACCAGGCAAGTTCGTCGTAGCGCTTGAAGTACTCGCGCGCCTGCGCCACAGCGCGGCCGTCCGACCAGATCGGTGTGAACGGACGGAGTAGCTGGCGTGTGTGGTCGAGCGGAACCGCACCAAGGCTGTGGCCGGAGATACCGCAGCAGACGATCTCGCGCGGATCGACCTCCGTTTTCGCCAGCAGTTGCTTAGTGCCCTCAACGACGGCGTGCCACCAGTCGTTCTCGGGGCTCTGCTCGTGCCATCCACTGTTGGGGTAACGGGTGTTGTAGGAAACGAACGCCGAGGCCAAGCAGTTGCCGTCACGATCGTAGAGCGAGGCCTTGCTGCCCCCGACCCCCAGATCCCATGCAATGATTTGTTCCATGATTTTCTTCCTGTCTCAATAGCCACTCCCGAGCAGGCCCCCGGACGTGAACTGCAGTTCGCCGTTCGCGTCAGCGCGCTTCTGGGCCTGGCTGAGGATCTCCACCGTCGAACGCGTGCCAATGCGCACTGTGCCGGTGGCGATGACGGCGAGCGCGGCATCGAGGTCACGCACGCCGCCAGCCGCCTTCACCTGCACACGCGGACTGACCGTCTTGCGCATCAGCACGAGGTCCGGGATGGTCGTACCGCCCTTGGCGTAGCCAGTCGAGGTCTTGACGAAGTCCGCACCGACGGCCTCGGCGAGCTTGCAGGCGGTGACCTTCTGCTCATCGCTGAGATAGTAGTTCTCGAGGATCACCTTCAGTAGCGCCGAGTGGGCATGCGCGGCCTCGGCGACGGCGGCGATGTCACGCTGGACGTAGTCGTTCTCGCCGGAACGCAGGCGCCCGATGTTGAGCACCATGTCCACCTCAACAGCGCCCTTAGCGATGGCATCGATCGTCTCGGCAACCTTCGATTCCGTGGTGGCGCCGCCGTGCGGGAAGGCGATCACCGTGGTCACCTTCACAGCAGTTCCCTTGAGTTCCTCGACCACGATCGGCAGGTCGCTCGGCCGCACGCACACCGAGATGCAGCCGTAACGTTTGGCGATCGTGCAGCCCTCGCGCAGTTCACTTACCGTCAGCTCCGGGCGCAGCAGCGAGTGATCAATGACCTGAGCAATCTCCTTCAGCGAAATTAGCTTCTTTTCCATAACGTGGTATCACGACAGTTACGCGATCAAAGCGAAGCCACGACTGGCTCCCTCCCTCTCGCGCTGTTATTTCCCGAACACTTCACGGTGCCAGGCGTCGAAGCCCGGCAGGTCCTGCGCTGTTATGAGGAAGGATGGGGTGGTCTTGATGTCGTTCTCGAGCGGCCCCTTCGGATCGAAGCCAAGCATCGTCATCGTGTTGTCCACGCCGAAGATCTTCATGCAGTAAAGGATCATCGTGCCGTAGTAGCCGAAGTTGTACTGGCGGTGATCGACGACGGCGTCGATGTAGCCCTGCTTGAT
>CAZMNG010000113.1:0-2693 GCA_964567505.1 uncultured Chthoniobacterales bacterium | reverse complement strand
CGTTGGCGACCTGGGCATCTTCGCCGTCCACGTCCTCCTTGACCACCTCGATCTTGCTTCCTTTGATCGCGTCCTTGAAACCGGCGATGCGCTCCTTGGCATTGAGCGCCGTGAGCGAGCCGACCTGGATGGCGATCTTGCCGCCATCGGGCAGGAGCTGCTTCATCCGCTCGCCGGCGAGCTGCCCGGAATGGTAGTTGTTGGGTCCGACATAAAGGAGCCGGCCGCTCTTAGGCGCATCGGAATCGAACGTAAGGACCGGAATCTTCTTAGCCAGCGCGTCCTTGACCACCTTGTCGAAGGCGCCGGGGTCGGAGGCCCCGAAGATGATGCCGTCGACGTTCTGCGCGACGTAGCCCTCGAGCACCGTCACCTGACGCGCGACATCCTCCTTTGGAGGATTTTCGAAGTTGACATTCGAGTGGGCCCATCGCCCGGCATTGGTCAGGCCCTGGCCAACCTCGTCCCAATAGGGATGCGTGACTTTGCCGAGACCGCCGAAGGTGAAGTCGGCGGTCTTGACGGGCTGGTTCGCCGTGTCCGCGGCCGAGGCTGACGCGGCCAGTAGCATTGCGACAGGAATCAGCAATGCGGAAAATCCAAGTTTCGTTTTTGGAGCTTTCATTCTTTGTAGGGGGGAGAATGGATTTATTCCCGCAAGTTTCACACCGCTACGCGACGGGTGCTTTGCAGATCTTGGCCAATCCTTTACCAATTCTGTCCAAAGAAGAACAAAAGAAGGAATAAGATGTCTATCAGCTGGAAATACATCAAAGCCAGCGTCATGATTAAATGCTTCGCTAGAAGCCAAAACGCATCACCGAGCAAGGTGCCAGAATCTCTCAAAGAGTCAATGCGCGACAAAATTGAATCCTCGAGGGTCAAAACGCACGAATCGCGTAATTCAAAGCGACCTAACAACTACGTGATTTCAGTCGTGATAATTACGTTTATTCGACCGCTCTAGTAGCACCTTTCCCATGGCGGCACTCACGCAACCGCACCGTTGAAAGCGTTTTTCAAACCGAAGAGATTGCAAACATCCGTGACTGCTTTTCGAAGCGCATCGTTGTCTCCAAACGGTACTATCTTTATTGCAAGTCCACATCCTGGGGTACTGACCTGTGGAATTTCATCTTTAGGTAAGTTTTGGAAATATTCACTTACCCTCTTTGCTACATCAGCAAGAAGGGTTAATTCTCCGAGCGGAGCTAACTTACCGTTCAAGTCCGACAACATGGAGTTCATTAGGCCGTCAGCCTCGCTTCTAGCACGATTCGCAGCTTCGGCCGAGCGTTCTCGTTCTCTTGCCAGGAATTCAGCGGAAAGACATCTCATTTTAAGATATTGTTCTATGCGAGCGCAAGCACTGACATGCGCACCGTTGACGCAACCCCAGAAATTTTCGGCCAAATTAAGCAACACCTTAAGTCCACTGCACTGAATTTTCAGGGTATGGCAGACAAGGCCGCAGCAGCCGTGAACGACTATCTTAAATACGAACGGAACACCCCTGAGGCTCTTAGGATCAACCAGCCTCACATAATCGAAACGTTCGATGACCGGCCGGACTCCATATGCCTAACTGTCGTTTCCAACGTACAGATTGCGCCGAATGAAAAGACGGAAAACTTCGCCGCGCTGTCAGCGATAGCAGTTCTGAATCTACAGGGAAAAGTGATTTCGATAAGTTGCGGTGGCGAATACCACGACGCTGAAACAATCAAAGCCATTAAATCAGGACTTACCAATTGGAGAGACCAAGTAATCAAACTCAATTCGGGGAACTCCGGTCCTTCGCCAACTGCAGATTCCGGGCGCCTGCAAAATTCCAATTGAATCCTGTTCAATGAACTGGGACTGGGTCAGCGCGACAGACCTAACACAATGGATTGGCGCGGAGTCGAGTAAAGAAACGCCGCAATTTTAATGACAGCGGATGCGACCAACGCTGTACGAGTACCATCATACGAATCGACCGCTGCGATCGACGCAGCACTGAAGTTACCTGGCACGGAGATCTTCTCAAGGTCGATATAATGCGCAAACGTTTCAGGGCTAAGAAATTTGACCTTCCATTTGTCCAGAACGTCAGTTTTCGCATACGGAAAAACTTCCTCCCAACCTTGTAGAAATTCCTCCAGAGACACCGGTAACCTCGTCGGCCTCCCCGCCCTGCTGAGAAACGGTGCGCTTTTGGCAGGCAGAAATGATCCCGTTGACATTCTCCCCGGCCTCAAAGGCCGGAGATTCTGGGATTTGTCATCTTTTTTTTCCTCCTATGTGTTCACCCTAAATCGAAAGTCAGATTTATTGCATGCGAGCGTCAACCAGCAGAATCACTTTTTTCCTTAAGGCGTGACGTTCGATACTCTTTGAGAACAGGGGCGTCTCCTCCCGGTTACGCCAACGACCGGACGGCAGCCTGCTCAACCACTCAGAGTTGGCAGGCTACTACGAGACTTTTTGGTGCTCTGAGTCTCAGCAGAGCCTCCCCTACCTTCAATGCGAACGTTTTGGCAAATTCAAGAGAAAGTGACCGGTTGCATCCTGGTCGCGCTAAGTTTGAGGCTGGCTCGGTACCGTCTACGGCTTAAACGGCCATAGAGCAGTCACCAAAGACGCAGTCGGAATCCGTGTCCTCCTGACCCGCTTGCTTTTTGGCGATGGTATTCCGCATAAGTTGCTCCGGC
>CAZMNG010000112.1:3889-8680 GCA_964567505.1 uncultured Chthoniobacterales bacterium | reverse complement strand
AGCGGTAAGGAAAACCCATATCATACTGATACGGGGCCAGAGAATCCAGCAGCCGCCGGACCGATAAACAGCCAAGCGACGCTGAAGAGCGAATTTTGCTCAAGAAAAGCAGCCTTATCTAATCGTCGTCCTCCTCCTCATCCTCATCCTCATCATCATCGTCGTCGTCGTCATCATCCCTGCGGGAACGGATCAGGTCGTCGACGAAGTCGATGATATCAGCTCGTAAATCAGCTTTTTCGTTGAGATAATGGCGATAAGCTTTTCGGACATTTTTACCGAAATCCTTATAAGCCCCATCCGTTTTGTTTGTTGCCGACCGGTCGCGCGCTTCGATGTAGGTTCCAAGTCCGCTTCTCGCGGCTTCAAGACTGCGTTCTCCAATCCTCGTGAGACCTCGTTCAACCTTTTGGATGAATCGACGTTTCCTGGTGGTGCGCCTTGGGCTGTCAGCACTTGAGCGCACCAACTTGGGATCGTCGTCCTTTGTTTTATCGACCAGAATTACCCGGCGACCGCTGCGTCGAATCTTGATCAATCTACTCATCTGTTGAGGAGTTTAATTTTTATACCAATCTCACCGAAAAAGGCCAAAACGTGAACGGCGGCGGGCTTTCCGTTTATAGATCAGCACTACAGGGAAAAGTTCTTTTCCTTTCAGTTCATCTGCATAGTGCTCTTCGACCCGGGCAAGCGTCTCGTCAATTTCATCAATCAGCGGACCTTCTCCGTCCTTTAAATCTTCGATCTTCTGGGATCTAACCCTTCCCATGTCAATTACAACAAGCGGGAGCGGGTCCGGTTGAGCTGCACCGGTTTCGGCGCCTTTTGATTCCCTGGTAGGATGTTTCGCTGAAGTTTCGGATGACTCTGCCATACCATGAGTATGGTGAACCCGACAGGCCGTTGAGAAAAGCAAATTCTGAAATTAATGGCAATTATAAAGACGTTTCTACTGTCCGCAGCCGCGGCATTGACCCGGCAATCCAAAATTCTGGACATTCAGGGGTCGGATTCTACTAGACTCGTCCAATGGAGAAATCACGGATCGCGGCTTTGGTCGACGGCATCTTTGCGGTTGCGATGACACTTTTGGTCTTGGACCTGCGGCTTCCTGAAGGCGCCACGTTGAGCGGCGACTCTGCCGTGTGGCGCCAACTCGTTGGACTAACGGGGCGCATTTCAGCTTATGCACTGAGCTTCATCGTATTAGGAATGTTTTGGATAGGCCATCATTCGCTATTTCATTTCGTACGAAGAGTCAGCCGGGAGGTACTGTGGGTAAATCTCCTGTTCTTGCTGTGCATTACCCTGGTGCCGTTCTCAACAAACCTGCTATCCGGCCACACCCATCTCCAGATCCCGATCGTCGTCTATGGAATCAATCTGCTACTGATTGCCGGGATCTCCTTGTTCCAGGTAATCTATCTGGAACACCATCCCGAGCTTACCCACGATCAGCTATCGCCTTCGTGGGCCGCGAATATGCGCCGGCGGATTCTAATCCCGATAATTATTGTCGCCGCGTCGATCGCGATTTCATTTTGCAAGCCCAGACTCGCAATGAGCGCATATTGGCTGGTGCTAATCTTCCATTTTTTACCCGGGAAACATCGCCGGCCTCCGGAGGTGGACGAGTCGTCTGCGTCGGAGTGAATGCCGATCCGGCCCAGGCCGGATCGGGGCTAGGTGGGGCTAGGTGCGTCCGACGTCCGCCGGATCGCCCGAGCAAGACTTCAGCGAGCTCAGTCGAGCCGCTGCTTACCAAGCAGCGGCTCGACTCTCGAGTTTGGACATTTCGAAGGCCAAAAGCATGCCTTCGACCCGAGCTCAGGCCGAGGGCCTCGGTAGGAGCAAAATCTTTGAATGGCCAAGCTCGGATGTGCCCAAGCGCGACAGGCGAGACGCCTATCCTACATTGCTCTGTGTCCTACCAGGGTGTGGACTGCGTGGTTTCCGCGGTCGGGCCTGGCTGCAATCTTGATGAGCTTAATAAACCTCCTCTTTCTCGGGATCCCGTCTAGTGGGCCGAAGATATTCGTAGTTGTCGGAGAGTTTGTACATAGCCTGACGAAGCAATCCAACGAAGCCGGGGCTCAGGGCGTCGAACCGTTGAGAGGCGTTGTAGTAGAGCGCCGCGGCACTGATCGCCCGCGTTAGGGTCAAAATACCAAGAAACGCGTTAGCCCATCCGAAAACCGAAGTGATGCTTAACTCAGAGCAAGCCGGCAAGATCAACACATTGACCCAGGCAAACAGGCTGAGAACAGTGCACCCAAGGATGATCCTTTGGAGGCGACGTCTTTGCGGGACCCAATAAAATCGCTCTGGCGGTATTGGATCACGCTTCGAGAGGACCCCACGCAAACACCAGGTGCGGGCCAATGTTGCGTAATCGACGGTGCTCAGTAACGGGCTGAGAATTGCGCCTGCCGCGAGCGCGGGAAAAGCGGGCAAAGAGCTTAGCCACTGCAAAAATGCCAGAAACAGCCAGCTCACCAAGCCGAAGACTACCAGCACTTCGACCATACCGCTCACTATAGATTCCGATCGCTTCGAATCCAAGTGGAGATATGATCAGAAACAGCAAATTTCCGGGATCTCTGGGTAAAAAACGGCGTGAAACACCGGTCATTGGCCCATTTTGGAAAGGAACTCCTTCATTTCATCCTTGTTCCCTTTGAACGCGACTAAAAAGCAGATCTGATTTTGCCCGGTCACGGCGCCGACCCAATTGTCACCTTCCACAATCTCCCATTTGCCTTTTCGGATCTTCACTCCGAGGTCGTTGGCCTGAAACATGTAGAGGAGCAGTTCCTTGTCGGTCACAGCCATGATCTGCGCGACACTCGCGCCGTCGAACTTGAACACGCGACACCCGACGGTTTTGACGTCCGCAAATTGTTTGGGAACGGTAAAATGCTCCAGGCCGTGCTTGAGGAAGAACCAGTCCTGAAGATCGGCCGCCCTGGTTTCGACCGCTTCGAATTCGTCGCCGGTCAGGTTGTTCGCCGATTCAAGCAGCTCGCTGATTTGATCGGATCCCTCGAACGAATTTAATCGGTCGGCGATCAAAAAGATCACCATGCAAATGGTTGCGACCAAACCGACTCCAACGGCAAACAGAATCGTGCGGCGAGGAGCGCGCTTTATCGGTTCCTCATCCTCCTCTTGGTCGGATTCTTCGTCACTTTCCGATGGCTGAGATTTGCCAGTAGCGCGGTTTGCGAATGACTCACCCGCGGTCGACGCAGCGAATTTTGCCGGAACCGGCTCGTTACCGCCATGGCTCAAGAGACTTTCGAGCGCGTGCGCCTTGGCGTCGGTCAGCTTCAGCGAAGAGAGCTCTTTGGCGACTTTGTTGTCGTCAAGCGTTCGTCTCGCTCCGTCAATTGTCCGAGCCAGTTGCTCGATTTCGAGACCGAGCAGCCCGGCGAGGTCGCGCGGGTTAAAGATCTCGAGATAAAATAGCGTGACCGCCGAGCGCGCGGGTTCGGGCAGGTGGTGCAGAGCGAGCGGCCAGCCGACGAGCTCCGTTTCGGGCGATTCTGCCACGTTGACCGCCATATTCAGTGCTTTGCGGAACAATTCCACCTCTTTACCCGGATTGCCGTTGGCGCTTTGCAGCGGCTGAGTCAACGTCTCGTTTAATGCGCGCTCGGCTTCTGAGCTTTGGCCGGTCCGGATCAGCAGGAGTCGATACAGCGCCTGGATGTGATCAACAGCGGAATCAGAGTTCAACGCCGTCATGCTATCTTGGGATTCCTGACAGCTCAAGGGGAATGAACCAGCGCAGAGCGCTTGAACTGGCCATTGGGACATGTCACTTTGCGCGTATTGAACGCAGTCAAAAATATTCTGTTCGTTTGTACTGGGAACGTCTGCCGGAGTCCCATGGCGGAGGGTTTGTTCCGGCATCTGGTAGCGACTCGGGCGGATATTCGCGTGCAATCGGCGGGTGTGAGCACGTTTCCTGGCCAACCGCCGAGCCCGCATGCTATTGCGGTTCTGGCCGACCTTCGGATCGACATATCAAGGCTGCGAAGCATGCCGCTTTCCGAGAAACTGGTCCGCGATGCGTCGTGCATCATCGCGATGACGCGCGGGCACCTGGAATCGATCCAATACCTGTTTCCTGAGGCAACCGAGAAGACCTTCCTGCTCCGGGAGTTTGAAGAAGCCGCTCCTTCGCTGGACGTTGCTGACCCAATTGGACTGGGGCGCGAGGAATACGAGACGACTCGCGACATTATCCGCCGGGCGCTTCCCGGGGTTTTGAAGTTTATTGACAGCGGCGCACTCGACGCCAAACCCAATACCGACTCATTGAGCATGAATCAACCAGGCAACTTCAGTTTGGAGCAGGTCGATCCCGCGATCTTTCAGGTGATCCAGAACGAACGGAAACGCCAGTTTGAGAATATCGAGCTGATCGCTTCGGAAAACTTTACAAGCCGTGCTGTCATGGAGGCGCAAGGTTCGGTTCTGACCAACAAGTACGCGGAAGGCTATCCTGGGCGACGGTGGTACGGCGGATGTGAATTTGTCGACGTTGCCGAGCAGTTGGCGATTGACAGGGCGAAGCAGCTGTTTGGGGCTGAGCACGCTAATGTCCAGGCGCATAGCGGAAGTCAGGCCAACATGGCAGTTTATTTCAGCGTGTTGCAGCCTGGAGACCGGATCCTGACGATGGATCTTTCGCACGGCGGACACCTGACGCACGGAAACAAGGCGAATTTTTCCGGACGTTTCTACGACGTCATGCACTATGGCGTCAGCAAGGGGACGGAG
>CAZMNG010000112.1:0-3879 GCA_964567505.1 uncultured Chthoniobacterales bacterium | reverse complement strand
GTCGGCTATGGGGTCGATCGCGAGACGGAGCAGATCGATTACAATCAGCTCGCAGAGTTGGCGCAGCAGCACCGCCCCAAGATGATCACCGCAGGGGCCTCCGCTTACCCGAGAGTGATCGATTTTGCAAAAATGCGAGAAATAGCGGATTCGGTGGGTGCCTATTTGTTTGTGGATATCGCCCATATTGCCGGGCTTATCGCCGGCGGTGTTCATCCATCTCCGGTCGGAATCGCAGATTTCGTGACCACAACCACGCACAAGAGTTTGCGCGGCCCGCGCGGGGGCATTGTGATGTGCAAGCCTGAATACGCCAAAGGGATCGATAGCCTGATCTTTCCGGGTGTCCAGGGTGGACCCCTGATGCACGTGATTGCGGCAAAGGCTGTCTGTTTGCACGAAGCGTTACAGCCCGAATTCAAGCAGTACCAGGTGCAGATTACACGGAACGCGAAAGCGCTGGCTGCCAGCTTGCACATGAAGGGTTATCGCCTTGTTTCAGGCGGCACGGATAATCACCTGATGCTCGTCGACCTGCGTCCGAAAGGGATGAACGGCAGACAAGCGCAGGAGATACTCGACGAAGCCGGCATCACGGTGAACAAGAACTCGATTCCATTCGACACTGAAGGGGTTTTCAAAGGTGGTGGAATCCGAATCGGCACTCCGGCCGTCACAACTCGTGGAATGAAAGAGGAAGAGATGATGGCGATCGTCGACATGATCGACAAGGCTCTCAGCTGCGGCGGCGATAAAACGATTTTATCCGAGGTCCGGACGGAAGTCCGGCAGTTGACTTCAAATTATCCACTGCCGGGTTAATGAGTTGTCCGTTGTCTGCTTACCGTTCGTAGAGCGAGGCAAGTTCGCGCAGGTAGGTCGCGCTCTCGGCTTGCAGGATGTCCAGCTGCTTGAGGCTAAAGCGCCATCGCCAGTTGCCGGATGGCTGTCCGGGCGTATTGAATCGGGCCTCGGTTCCGAGGCTCAGCAGATCCTGCAGCGGCACCACAAAAAGCCGGGAAGGTGCGGCGTATCCCGCTCGGATAATGTCCCAGGGCAGAGTGTCTCCTTTAACTCGTAAGTATCGCCGGACGAAGTCCCGAACCGCCGGGGGCGCTTTTCGGAACCATCCCCAGCTGGTATCGTTGTCATGCGTTCCGGGGTAGAGAACCGAGTTTAGAATTCCATTGTGCGGCAAATAGTTCGTCGCTCCCTCAAATCCGAACTGTAAAACTTTCATCCCCGGCAGTCCGGATGCCTCGACCAAATTTCGGACGGAATCGGTGATGATGCCTAAGTCTTCGGCCACCAGCTTTGCTCCCGGGAATTCCGCTTTAATCGCCTCGAAGATTTCGATTCCCGGTCCGGGCACCCATTGATAAACCCGGGCGTTCACGGCATCCGGCGGGATTCGGCAGTAGTCGTCGAATCCGCGGAAATGGTCAATTCGGACGATATCGAAAAGTTCGAAGCATCCGCGGAGCCGAGCAAGCCACCAGGCGTATCCGGTCGCCTGGTGGCTTTTCCAGTCGTAGAGCGGATTTCCCCAGAGTTGGCCGTCGGCAGAAAAATAGTCCGGTGGCACGCCGGCGATGCCGAGCGGTTTCAGATCGGCGTCCATTTCGAACAGGCTTGGATGGGTCCAGACGTCCGCGCTGTCCATGGCCACAAAGATTGGAATGTCGCCGAAAATTTCAATGTTCCGTGCGTTCGCGTAATTTTTTAACGCCAACCATTGGCGAAAAAACTCAAACTGATACCATGCCTGCGCCTCCATCTCGTCCCGCAGCTCCGATTTCGAGACTGCCTTTTTTGCCTGAGCGAATTGTCGCAGCTCTTTAGGCCAATAAGGCCACGAACAGCCGCCGAATCGTTGCTTCAATGCGATGAAACGGATGTAAGAATCCAGCCACTCCCTTTTCGATTTCTTGAACGCTGCGAACTCGCTTTTCTCGGCACGGGATCCGTGAGAAATGAATACGGAAAATGCCTTTTTGAGAACCGGCCAGCGCAAAATCCATTGTGCGCCAAAGTCAACTTTGTCCGCTGGGAGGCGCCTTAATTCGGCGAGATCGCGCTCCTCAAGCAACCCTCGTTCGACGAGCGTCTCCAGGTCGATCAGATAAGGGTTGCCGGCAAACGCCGAAAAACATTGGTAAGGTGAATCGCCGAAGCCGGTCGGACCGAGAGGACAAACCTGCCAGATTTTCATTCCGGCGTGAACCAGGAAATCGATGAAGAGACGTCCTTCCTGCCCGAGAGTGCCAATGCCTGTTGACCCGGGCAGTGAGGTGGGATGCAGGAGCACACCCGCAGCCCGGTGTCGAAGCCAATTGAATAAAGGTGCCATAGAAATAGCCCACGACGAGCTCATCGTGGGCTATAAAGCTCTGAAAACTTGACGTCGCGCGTCAGCTTAAGAGCCCGTTTTACAACTGGTAAATTAAATGAACACGAAAATCTACTCCGCGGGGAAAGCGAGCGTCTCCAAGACGAACTTTTCGAACTTTTCCCGGTATAGTTTCGTCCATTCACCCCGCGCCTGGTCCCAGGTCAAATGCCGACCTTTTTCTCCTTCAATCCATTTATATTTCCGGATCTCTTCTTTTATCAGGTAAGTAATCCGGTAAAACGGATCGGAAAGCATCATCGGAGGGACCTGAACATATTGTTCAGTATCCAGAATCTGGCGCATACGCAGAACTAACGGATGACACTTTCGGTGGTCGGATCAAACAAGTGAGCTTTGTCTATATTCAGCTGCACCGTCACGGCTTCACCGAGCTCGTACTTGCGTTCGCCGTGTAATCTTGCAATCAGGTTCACCGAGCCGGCTTTGAGGTAAACGAGCGACTCGGATCCCATCGGTTCAGCGATCTCGACCGTCGAATTCACGGACAGATGCGACTCACCTTTGACTTCATCGGTCAGATGCTCCGGGCGAATCCCGAACACGATATCCTTGTCAACATATTTGCTTGCGAGCTGTTCTAGGCGGACTTTAAGCGGAATCGTAAGAGCGCCTTTTTCCCCGCTTTCCACGAAGATGAGACCGTTGTCACCTTTCTGGACTTTACCCTTGAGCAGGTTCATCGGCGGGCTGCCGATGAAGCCTGCGACGAACAGGTTCTCCGGCTGGCGATAGAGCGTCAACGGATCAGCGACCTGCATGATCAACCCGTCGCGCATGACGCAAATCCGATCACCCATGGTCATTGCTTCGACCTGGTCGTGCGTGACGTAGATCATTGTGGAACCGAGCTGTGCATGGAGTTTCGAAATCTCGGATCGCATCTGGACCCGCATCTTTGCGTCCAGGTTCGAAAGCGGCTCGTCGAACAGGAATACTTTCGGGCTGCGCACAATCGCTCGGCCGAGTGCGACACGCTGTCGCTGACCGCCGGAGAGCGCTTGCGGCTTGCGTTCGAGCATGTGATCGAGTCCGAGAGCTTTAGACGTCCGGCCGACCGTGTCGTTAATGAAGTCTTTCTTTTTTTTCGCCAATTGCAGGCCGAACGCCATGTTGTTGAAGATGGTCATGTGCGGATAGAGCGCGTAGTTCTGGAACACCATCGCTATTCCGCGGTCTTTCGGCTCGAGCTCGTTTACAACACGGCCTCCGATCGAGATTGTGCCGCTCGTGATCTTTTCTAGCCCGGCCACCATACGGAGCGTCGTCGACTTTCCGCAACCGGAGGGCCCGACAAGCACCATAAATTCACCATCGCTGACGGGGAGGCTAATGTTTTTAACAGCAGTGAACGTTGGGCGACCTCGGTCGTCAGTGTAGGTCTTCACCAAGTTTTTAATTTCAACTGAACCTTCGCTCATGGCATTCGTTTCTGGGGTTTTATTCTTTAACGCCACCGGAGGTCAGCC
>CAZMNG010000111.1:0-8692 GCA_964567505.1 uncultured Chthoniobacterales bacterium | reverse complement strand
ATACGCGACCGCTAACAGTCGGCGGAAGCGCAGGTGGCGAGGCCCTTATTGCCCGAGGACGAAGTCGGCGTTTCCGAGTTGTTTACCAACCGCATCGAAGATCTGGTGTCGGGAGAGATACTTTTCCGCTAATCCTTCGCGGAGAAAGCGCTTGGCCTCAAACCCGCCAATCACGGTGTATTTAAGCCAAAGCGCCCGCAATCGAAATACAGCTCCATGTTTGCGATAGGCATTGTCAAGCAGCTTCGAGGTATCCCTCAAAAACTGGAAGGTGTTACCGACAAGAGGAACACCTTTAACCCTGGGCGGCCGGGTAGCCTCTTTGTTGACCCGTTCCATTCGTCTGATTGAATATTTTGAATACTGACAAAAACAGGGTGAATGAACAATGCGCCAGTGAGCATTCTTTTGAAAATTTCGAAGCAGGCGCCAACGTAACAATTTCCTCGAATGGCACGAACGGATGACGCGCGAGGAGGTGCTCGGTCTTCTCGAGCATGCTGAGAATGTTTGAACACGAACGTGACACACGAGGTTTTGGCCGAGACGCAGTCGGGCAAGCTGATTTTTCCTCTACTGTGAGAACGGGATTCCCCAACACGCGCCGTCGCTGCACCAGAACCGCACAATTGCCGGTGACTGCTCCTCCTGCCAAGCCTCGGACTTCGGGCCAAAATGTTCTTTCAGAGAGCGCAAGTAATTACCTTTCATATCCGTGATGCAATTCCGGATTCTTGAACATCTGGTGGGTCCGGCCAGAGAGTGAGGAAGAGATGTTTCGCGAGGTCGATTAAGTTGTCTGACCGTCTCACAATATGTGGAGTGCTCTTCAACAAAATCGAAAACAGAAATTTAGTGATCAACACTTGCAAGCTTACTTCCGTCTGCGCAAGGACCAAAAATTATAAATAGCATAACCAATGCAAACAAGGACGATAAATGATGTCCACGGGGGGACCCTCTGTTGCGGATAAGCTCGAAGATCTGGATTTAGCAGGAGGGCTGCGAAGCCTCCGAGGAGCACCAAAGTGCCAATAATCAGTAGAACGTACTTAGTCACTATTGAATATGAGATTAAACTAACGCGTACACATGGAAGTCCTGCGACGCGTCCTCTCAGCAATCATACCAATCGCAACTCGAATGGTACAATGCCGCAGGAACGCAATGCAAGTGGACTGTTTTCGACAATCATCGAAAAGGAGCAAGCGCTCCCCTCTTGGAAGGCAAGACGGCTGGCCCCTTTTCCGGAAGAGACCAGCCGAGATTATCATGACGATACCGAAGAACAAGGACTTACTCGCGCACTGAAACGCCACGAGAACCGAGAGTCGTCGGACCGCCGGAGCTCAACAAAGATCCGTGAGGTTTTAAAAGCCAGATTTTCGAGAGCAAGTGGCACTTGATCGCACATTAACCCTGATGACTGCGGTCACTGCGAATTTTGTCGGCTTCCGGCACGAGCGGTTATGGGCCAGGTATTCCCGACAAGGTGTTCGCCTCTGGACGTAAGGCTGTACCTCAATTCTCGTGGGGTCACTCAAATGAGCCTTTATTCATTGGCCGATTGGCGCCCCGTCCAACTGACGACCTAGCTTTTTTACCAGGTAATACCTCTTGTGCCCGATCGGGTAATCCTCAATGGCGCCGAATACGTGGAAACCGTTCTTCTCGTAAAAACCTCGGGCCTGAAAATCGAATGTGTCCAGATGAATGTGGTTGCAACCATTTTGAATGGCGAGCTCCTCGGCCCTGGCGAGAAGCTGTCGTCCGATTCCTTTTCGTCGAAGGGCCTCAGCGACCCAAAGAGCGCTGATGAAAAAGCCATTCCAAAGTATGAAGCCTAAAAGGCCTGCAACAATCGATTGAGATTCGCCGTAAGCGAATATTCCGAATTCCTTGAACCTTGCATCTCCCACTTGTGATTCATTGAACTCGGCCAAGCTGTTAAGAATGAGATCTTTTTCCACTTGAGATGGGGCAGAGCGAACCTCGATTTTAACGCCGTTCATAGCGGAGTGACTATGGCTCACTATGAACAGCGCGTGCAACCTCCTCATTTCCGCCCATCGCGGTGCCTTCGCCGTTCAGCCGCGTTCTAGCCTTCCGTCCGGTGTTTAGGCGTAAGTATTGATAGAGCGTCTCGCGGCTTATCCCGAACTCGCGGGCAAGTGCGGTTTTCTTTTCCCCATTGCTCACGCGGGCGCCCAGCTCTTCAATTCTGTCGGCAAGTAGAGCCATTTTACGCCCGGTGTATGCACCTCGTGTTTGGCGAGCGCGATGCCTTCGCGCTGGCGTTCTCTTATTAAGTCGCGCTCGAACTGCGCAACGGCCCCGAGAACGCAGTGCATCAGGTTTGCCATTGGCGATTCATCACCCGTGAAGATGAGGTTTTCCCTTAATGAACTGCATGTAGACTCCACGACGTGTTTCACTGAGCACGATGCGTCGCAAATCATTGACGTTGCGCGCGAGACGATCCATGCTGTGAATCACGATTGTGTCACCCTCACGGACGTAAGAAAGAAGTGCCTTCAACTGAGGCCGTTCAGCATCTTTGCCGGAGGCTTTGTCCGTGAAGATTCGTTCGACGGCGAGGTTCTCGAGCTGTCGGTCCGGATTCTGATCGTAACTGCTGACCCGGCGGACTGGTTTTTGCGCCTCGTTATGGAGCATAGGCTGTGTGGTACTGGCATTAAGCGTCCTGAATAGTACGCTGCGAAAGCGCCGGCAATGGGAAGCCGGTATTCGCACAGCGGCGCTCACCCCCGGAAGACACAGACTGGAAGTCTATGCTCCATTTCGTAGTGCGAAAACGAGCCTGCAGACAGCGGGCGCGAGTGTGACCGCCATCTCCCCGAACATGGAAGCCTTGCGCAAGTCTCAGTCCCAAACGCTCCTTAACTTCGCGCCATTCCGTATAGGCCCAATCTTCATTCGCGATCCCTTCCAATCACGGGCGGGACATACGGGAATGTCTTCGTCGGTTTGGAACTGACCGTCTCCTTGCCAATGCCCAGGCTCACCGGGGTATTCAGCGCAAAGGAGAACATTACGTTGGGCGCGTTGTCGGTGAGGGAGCGTCCGTTCCAATCTGCAAAGCCGAATACAGCCGGAGTGCCCACGGTGTAGGGAAGCATGTTGGGAAAGATCTGATGGGCCACTTTTTCCGCGTGGCCTTTCGGATCTTCGGCCGTTCCGTTGGCCGCGACCGCGCCAGCCACCGCTTTGATAACTCCCTCGCCGTAGGCCTTGAAGTCCTCGCAAGTCCGGCCGGTATTGAGGCGATCGCCCAGATCCTCATTGTACTGAGTAAAGAGAGGCGGAAGCATGGGCAGGCCGACACGGTTGACGGAGCGCCACCCTCCGGCGTCGGTCGCGAGCGTCGACACGGCCCACACACCGATGCGGCGATTGCCTCCCGCGTCGGCGAGCAGTTCCTGGTCGGGCACTTCCAGCACGATCGAGTAGATCGTGTGACCGACAAACAGATTCTTCGCCTGGGCCGGAGTCCAATCCCCGAGATCGAGTCGGGTGCCGTCCTGAAGCGCGTGACCAACAGCATGGAGTACGTCAGGTTCGATCCAAAAAGGATCGCCGGCCCGGCCCGCCCAGACGCGAAGGCCGCTCGAGGTCGTCACTTTTTCGTCGGTCGTCCCCTGGGCGACCACCCTGCCAGCCGCATGGGGATCGGTGGCCGATGCACCCTCAATGCGCTGCAGCACGTACCGCTGCTTGCCCGCGCCGTCGCGTGGGTGAAACGTCAGCCGGTAGGTCAACTCTTCAACAGCATCGCCGTTCAGGTCGACCTTGAACTCGTACATTCCCTCCGGATGATAGCCGGGCGCCGGGATTTCGCCAGCGATGGAATGACAGACGTTGATGACGAATACCGTGCCGATTTCGCCACGGAAAAGATAAAGGTCCGTGATATCGAGTCGGATATCTTGGCGAGCTATGGGTGAGTCGAGGTGATGGGACATGATTGCTTTCCGGTTGAGGGTTGGTCGTAGGTAAAGTGGATCACGTCATAAATACAATCGCCAATCATAGTGTTAACGATGTCTTGTAAGTGTTCCGTGGAATTTATCCCGCAGATACCACGGCGTTGTCCAGCAGTCAAAGTGGCGGAAATTTATTGGTTAAAAATGCGCTAGCTAGGTCACATGCAGCTGATCGCCGAACTCACGCCCCCGCAACGCACCTTCCTTGCCGAAGCATAAGAAGCGAGCGAGTTCATGGGGCCTCAAACCAGACTTTCTCCCGGTCGCCCCGAAGGGGCTCCTTCCTCTTTCGCCTAAGCGAACCCAGGTTCGCTTAAAATCACTCCTTTAAATTGTCTGGCTCGCGCCAGATCCAATCCGAACCCACGGGCGTCCATCGGTACAAGAGTACCGTCTGCGGCTTAAACGGCCTACGCCCAACGCTTCGCGTCGGTACATTTAAATCCTCGACCACGTGCCGCGCTCTTGCTCCTATGGCCTCTTTCCATGGGTCTGCGGCGCTCCGCGCGGGCAAAAGGACATTGCCAAGTTTGCGCGAGGCTTGAGCCAGGCGCAACGCCGGGCCCTTGGCATCCGGCGTAACTCTCAAGGCAAATATCCCGCTCCGACACAGCCGACTTTTTGCCGCCTGCTCCAACGTGTCGATGCCCGTATCCGTATTGGGATTTCGCTTCATTGCAACGCGAACTTCGCAATTTCGCCTGGCTTGAGATCCCCCAAAGCATCGCCGCAGCCAATGTTGATCGGCCCTTTGTCTGTCTTCATCGAACTAACGACCAACTCTCGCTTTCGCACTTCGATGGCTAGGGAATGGCCGCGATAACGGATTTGCATTTTAAGCGCGGCAACGTGGCTCGGCAGCGCTGGGTTGAAGTGCAGCGCGTCGTGGCGCAGTTCCATGCCGGTGTAGCCACGTTCCAGCAAATCGACGGTGCCGGCCATCGCGCCGAGATGGATGCCTTCCGGCGTGGTGCCGCCTTGGACGTCTTCGAGGTCGCTGCGCAGCGCCTCGGTGAAGAGCCGCCACGATCGCTCTCGGTCGGAGCGCGCCAGCACCCATGAGTGGATGACGTTGCTCAAGGTCGAGCCGTGCGAAGTGCGGCGAAGGTAATAGTCGATGTTCCTTTGAATCGTGCCGGCGTCGAACGGGTAGCCGAGCCGCTCGAAAAGCGCGCACAAGGTCTCGGCGGAGAAGAGATAGAAGAGCATCAACACATCGGCCTGCTTCGATGCCTTGTAGCGATTTACCGAATCGCCTTCCGCTTCCAGGATGCGGTCGAGCCGCTGGATGTCGCCATACTTCCTGGCATAACCTTCCCAATCGAACTCCTCCAACGCTTCGTAGCCTTCGAATGAACTAATGATCCCGTCGCGATGAAAGACGACGCGCATCTTGCGACTGACGGTTTGCCATCGCTCAATCTCCGCGTCGTCGATATCGAGCCGTTCGGTCAACTCCTGCCGGCGATCATCCGGGAGGAACTTCAATAGTTCGGCCGCCTGCCAGAGTATCCAGGCGGCCATCAGGTTCGTGTAACTGTTGTTATCGAGTCCCGGCGTTTCCCGGCCGGGAATGCGCGTGTGATATTCATCCGGCCCGACGACGCCGAGGATTTCGTAGCGATCGAGGCTTTCGTTGTAAGTCGCGATGCTGGCCCAAAACTTCGCGATTTCCAGGAACATCTCCGAGCCGGCAAAGTGGAGAAAGTCGCTGTCGCGCGTCACTTCGGAATACTGCCAGATGTTATAGGCAATGGCCGCGTTGACGTGGCGCTGGAGCAGCGTTTCATCGGGAATCCACCGGCTAGATCGCGGGTTGAGATGCACGACCTGACTTTCCTCGCGGCCATTGCTGCCGCTCTGCCACGGAAACATCGCGCCGCGATAGCCGGCGGAGCACGCGGCGCGGCGCGCTTCTTTCAAGCGGCGGTAGCGATAGAGCAGCAGTGAGCGCGTGATTTCCGGGATGTGGAAATTGAGCAGCGGGAAGATGAACAACTCGTCCCAAAAGATATGCCCGCGATAAGCCTCGCCATGCCAGCCGCGTGCCGGCACGCCGGCATCGAGTCCGATGGTATGCGGCGAGGTGGTCTGGAGCAGATGAAAGATGTGCAGGTGCAGGATCATCCGCGTCTCGCCCCGGCCATCGGGTTGCTCGATGGCGATGTCGAAGCGCCGCCAGAGCTGTTCCCATGCGGCGACGTGTACGGACAGCAGTTTCCCGAACCGCTCCGCGCATTGCATCTCGTTGCGCGCCTCGATTCCGCATTCGGAGATCGCGCGGTCGCGCGACGTGAACATTGCCATCACCTCTTCGATGGTGACGGCGCGGCCTTTCTCCAGTTCCACCGCGAACGTCTGCGCGATGCGGCCCGCGTCTTCCTCGGTCGCGCGCTCGATTTCCAACTCCGCGCCGTCGCGGAAAATGCGGGTGCGCGCGGCCTGCGCGATTTCGAGACGCGACTGGCTGGTGCGCACCTTTAGATAAATGGCATCCGCGCCCACACGTTCGGTCTCGACCGGCTCCAAATGTTTGTTCGCGAGCGATTGGTAACGTTTCACTCCCGCGTTCACCACCGTGCCGTCGAGCGCGCTGCGGAACTCGATGCGGCCCGACCAGTTCTCCGCGGTGAATGTCGTTTCCATCCCAGCCATGTGAGGCTCCGCCATGCTCACGAGCCGGCGGTTTTGCACGCTCGTCTCGCGGCCCTGCTCGTCGCGAAAACGCATCGTGCGCGCAAGCACGCCGCGCCGCAAATCGAGCTCTTGCGTGTAGGCGAGCATCTCCGCGTCGCGTGGACGAAACCATTTTCCATCCCCGATGCGGAATTCGAGCACGAGCCAGTTCGGCATGTTTACGAGGTCTTCGTTTTCGATTTTGCGTCCGGCGATTTCGGTGGTGAGGCGATTGTAACCGCCCGCGAGATAGGTTCCGGGATAGTGAACGTCATCCGCGCCACTCTCCGCCGCCGCGCCGCGCGTGACGAAGTATCCGTTGCCCAGCGCGCACAGCGCCTCGCGCAGCCCTTCGTGCGCGGGATCGAAACCTTCGTAGGAAAGCACCCACGGGTTCATGGCCGGCCCTTCCAATCGGCGGCAAAGCGCGGCCAGAAAGTGATGCACGTCGCCGGGATTTTCCAGCGCGAGACTGGCGGCGGTGGTGCGCGGCTCGTCGCGCACGACGATTCCGATACCGCGCTCCGCCAAAACCGAGAAGGCATCTTCGTCGGTAATGTCGTCGCCGATGTAAATTGGCAGCACGTCCGGTTGATCGAGCCCAAGGGTCTTCAGCAAATGCAGCAGCGCCTTTCCTTTGTCCCATTCGATGCGCGGTTGAAGGTCATGCACTTTCTTTCCCGGCAGATCACGCAGATCGGGATGCTGACGCAACGCGCGATCCACCGCCGACTCCAGCACCGCGAGCCTGTCTTCCGCGACGTTTCGGTAATGCACCGCGATTGAGTATTTTTTGCGTTCGACCTGACTTCCCGGAACGCCGTCGAGAGCATCGCGCAATTCCCTCTCCGCCATCTCCAGCACCGGCAGAAAATCATCGCCCTTGCTGTTGCTGGCGAGCGAACCACGCGGCCCCGCGATGTCAAAGCCGTGGCTGCCGGCATAGACGAGTCCTTCCACCCCGACGAGCGCGCGCACGTTGGCCAGATCGCGCCCGCTGATGATCGCCACGGTGCAAAGCCGCGCAAGCTGCGCCACCGTCTCGCGCACCTCCGGCGCGAGCACCGCGTCCTCCGGCCGCGGAACGATCGGTGTGAGCGTGCCGTCGTAATCGAGGAAAACGGCCAGTCGCCGATCATGGCCGGGCGCGATCGCGTCGAGCCGTTCGAGAGCGGACGGCAACTCCCACGCGTCCGTTCCCACCTTGAGTTCGGAAAGATCCGCCACCACGACGCTCGCGCCATTCTCCGCGAGTCGGGCCGGATCGCCGCCCCGATTGACTCCGACGACGCAGCCGAATCCGCCCGCTCGTCCCGCCTCCACGCCGGAAATCGCGTCTTCGACCACCACCGCCCGCGCCGGCCCGACCCCGAGACGCCGCGCGGCTTCGAGGAAAATACCAGGCGCCGGCTTCCCCGCGATGCCGATGCGCGCCGACTCGACGCCATCCACCCGCGCATTGAAAAGCTCCGTCGCGCCGACGGCCTCGAGCACAGTCGCGCAATTCTTGCTTGAGGAAATGATCGCCGTCTTGAAGCCGCGCGCCCGCAGTTGGCGAATGAAGCAGATGCTCGTTTCGTAAGGCTCGACGCCATGCTCTTTGAGTTCCGCGAGAAAGAGCGCGTTCTTGCGGTTGCCTAATCCACAGACCGTTTCCATCTCGGCCGCGTCCTCCGGCTTGCCGCGCGGCAGCGCGATCCCGCGAGATTCTAGAAAACTCTGCACGCCGTCATAGCGTGGTTTGCCATCCACATAGCGGAGGTAATCTTCGCGCGCATCGAACGGGCTGAACTCCACGCCTTCTCGCGTCGCGCGTTCCCGCAGATAGTTATCGAAAAGCCGTTTCCAAGAAGCCGCGTGGACGAGTGCGGTCTTTGTAACGACGCCATCGAGATCGAAAATGACCGCGTCAAATCGTGCCCGGGAAATGAGAAGAGATTCAGCATTCATAAAGCAAGAAAGCTTTGCATCCACGACGAATATTTCCCAAACATCGGAGCAGTGATTACTGC